>JAFDGZ010000135.1 GCA_019309045.1 Deltaproteobacteria bacterium
TCAGCAAGCCCTCGAACAACTCTTCGAAGGACGCACCACCATAGTTATCGCGCATCGTTTGTCCACAATCCAGAAGGCCGACCGTATCCTCGTCCTTCATCAGGGGCATATTGTTGAAGAGGGCAGCCATGCCGAGCTCATGGCCCGCAAGGGCTTCTATTACAGGCTACATGAACTGCAGTTCAAACCATAAGAGGGCGCGTCCTTAACATATTGACATTGTTGCTATTAAGGATAAACGGTGCAGGAGGCAGCATTAAAGAGACCTCCAGTGAAAATTGCTCGTGCTGCGTGATAAGGGTGTATCACTGAGTAACGCTGGGCTCACGGCAAGATGCCGCTTCCCCAGAAAGATGGATATCTCCTGCAAGTTGTGGGAACAGCGTCTCGCTGCTATAGGGAGTTGCGGGTCATCAGTTATCAGTTATGTTATCAGGGTGCAGGGTATAATATAGGGGTCCCTGTATTGACGGACATATCTCATGGAATTACCAGCCATTTGGTTCGAAACAATAAAGTATTGTCTTAATATTTGAAAGATGTCATGGTGTGAGTCGACCCTTCTTTGCCGAACTCGATGCGCGTTATTTTGAGACCATTGTAGTAATAGCGAACATAAGAGTTTGTAAAACTTGTCATCTTCTCGAGAAGTCCATTGGCCAACCAGGTGAACTGGCCGTAAAGACTCCACTTATCTGCAGGGACAATGCGCTGTTCAGTGCCTTCTGGAAAATACCATTCGAGGTAGTAGGCATCACTGGCAGAAGATTCGCTCTGATCCAGGCGAATGCACAACCAGTTGTTCCATTTTGCTCTCTTGTTGCCCTTCGGCCACTGGCGAAATTCTGCCACAAATTCTTTCTTGTCTCGATCCACAATAAAGACGCGCATTCCCAGAGCCAATGTTTCCTTGTCCAACCACTTGCGAACCAGACACCAGAGTGAACCCTGCACAAGAATGAACCCCTTGCCCTCTCTTATGTTACTGTTATTATTAACTTTATGGAAAGAAAAAGAGAACGGGTACAACGTTTCCCCCGCAATTGGCACGAATTGAGGCGAGGTCAGCCTTTTGACAAGGCTTCTTACCTGGTCGACCCGGAGGTTCTGGAACTCGTTTTCCTCTTTCGATTTTGCGGCTGCACATCCCGGCAACAGGAAGAGACTCAGGAAAATTACTGTCAACCGTTTTCTGCTAAGCATGGCAACGCTCCTTTTATCAACGTCTACGGGCAGTGACTGCTTGCACCGGTGCTCACCCGCGCAGATTCTCAGATAAATTGGCGCAGCCATGCCGCAATCTAAACTAGTTTTGCAATTTATCGGCCAATATTCTAGAATCCATTGCTAGTTCTGAGAGTCGATTCTCAGAAAACTTTGCAACTACATATGGGGGAATTCCCCATTACGACCACCGCTCGCAAAGGAAAATCATGCCTCTCACTGACAGCTCAGCACCGCCAATATGTGAGGTGCAGCCCTGAAGGAGAGCGCCATGGCCTACAGTTCGTCGAAAGGTTATCTCTGTGTAATTGCTGCTGCTGTAATGTGGGCCTCTTCAGGAACAGTAGGCAAGGCATTGTTTGCCGGCAGAGTCACTCCTCTTGATGTGGTGCAGGTGCGGGCTACCTTCAGTTCGCTCCTACTCGCTTTGTTCTTCGCGCTTCGTGCCAGACACCTCTTTCGCATCCGCAAAAAGGACATAGCCTTCTTTGTTCTCCTGGGGGCTGTCGTCATGGCGCTCGTACAACTCACTTATTTTACCGCCATCAGCAAGATACAGGTCGCCGCAGCCATACTGCTGCAGTACCTGGCGCCGATCATGGTTGCGCTCTATGCAATATGTTTCTGGAAAGAGCGACTGACCATTACGAAAATAAGCTCTCTTTGCCTTGCCTTTGCGGGCTGCTACCTCGTGGTGGGGGGATACAATCTCCATCTGTTGCAAATGAACCGCCTGGGCATCCTCTGGGGTGTAGCCTCGGCTGTTTGTTATGCAACCTATACTCTGCTGGGCGAGCGAGGCATGCATCGCTACTCCCCCTGGACTGTCCTTTTTTATGCCCTCTTCTTCTCGGCTATTTCCTGGCACATACTCTATCCCCCCTTCTATTATTTACGGGCGGGTTTCTCTCTGAACCAATGGACCGGTCTGTTATACATTGCCGTATTCGGTACAGCAATACCTTTTGGTCTTTACTTTGTCGGGATAAACTACATCCGTTCCACTCGGGCGGCAATTACCGCCACCCTGGAGCCAATCTCCGCAGGATTTATCGCCTACGCCTTTCTGGGCGAATCCCTGCAGCCGCTGCAGATTGCTGGAGGGATATTAGTGATCACTGCAATCGTACTGCTGCAAATGGGAAAGGAGCAGGACACTCTCACTCCAGAGCTCATCCGCAGCCGCAGGCATGAACCTCCCGAGTCTGACGGGACAACCACCTGAGATCCACTGGTTGTCAGCTACTAAAGTTATTGTTAATATTAAAAAAATATAACAGTGAAATTCCCTGCCATTTGCCGGAGGGAAAACAGCAGTCAAGGACAGCATGAAAGAGCCGGATCCAGCCTGGACGAAATACATTCTGGACAGCATCGCTGACGGCGTATTTACCGTGGATTGTGAGGGGAGGATCACCTCCTTCAATAAAGCCGCCGAAACCATTACCGGCTTTCGCAGAGAGGAAGCCATCGGCCAGTACTGCCACGAAATCTTCCGGGCCAATGTATGCTTCGAAGCATGTCCCTTGAAACACACCACCGAGACTTCGGAAAACATTGTCAATCTCGAAGTCAATATTCTCAATCGCCAGAACAAACAGATCCCCATTAGCATCTCCACTGCCATTGTCAAAGACGACAAGGGTAAAATTATGGGAGCTGTGGAAACCTTCCGCGATCTTTCTCTCATCAAACAACTTCGCAAGGAAATATCCAGCCGTTATTCCTTCCAGGACATATTGAGTCGATCAAAACCCATGCTGGAACTGTTTGGTATTCTCCCCGATGTGGCAGAAAGCGAGGCAACAGTACTTATCGAGGGTGAAAGCGGCACCGGCAAGGAGCTCTTTGCCACTGCCCTTCATAATTTGAGTCCACGGCGCGACGGGCCCTTCATCAAGGTGAATTGTGGTGCAGTACCAGAGACTCTGCTGGAGTCGGAGCTTTTCGGCTACAAGAAAGGCGCCTTCACTGACGCCAAAAGAGATAAACCTGGACGCTTCCAGCAGGCGCAAGGGGGTACTATCTTTCTGGACGAAATCGGTGATATGAGCAAGAGTACACAGGTCAAACTGTTGCGGGTGCTGGAACGGAAGGAATACGAACCTCTGGGCAGCAACAAGACTGAGAAGGCTGATGTGCGCATCATCACTGCCACCAACAGGGATCTCATGGCCATGATGCAGCGGGGTGAGTTCCGGGAAGATCTCTTTTTTCGCATAAATGTCATCCGGCTGCGAATCCCTCCCTTGCGAGAACGTCGAGAAGACATCCCAATACTCATAGATCACTTCATTGATATAATGAACCTCAAACTATCCAGACAGGTGCGCCGGGTATCCCGTAGTGCACTCAAGATATTGATGAACTACGATTTCCCCGGCAATGTCCGGGAATTACAGAATATTGTGGAGCACTCGGTAATTCTCAGCAAGGGGATCGAAATCCAACCCCGGCATCTGCCGGCGTATCTCATTGAAAAAGGACGACCGCCCGGGCGCAGCTCTGCCAGCAGCGAGCAGCATGATCTGGCAACTCTGCAAGAACTGGAGCGTGAACTCATCCGCAAAGCTCTGGAACGGCATCAGGGAAGCATTACCGGCGCTGCCAGGGACCTGGGAATCCACCGTTCCACACTCTGGCGCAAAATGAAAAAATATCAGCTCACTTCAAACTCGCAGCTGGGCTGAAAACAGAGAAAGCTAGCTGTTCGGGCAAGATCAACCGTGAAAGGTGCAGCTCAGGCACCGTCCGCATGAGGCCTTTCTTTGAGCCGGTACCATGCTTCCGGATCTTTGAAGTATTCGTAGGTATCCTCCAAGGAAAGGCGGTGCTCCCTTTCCATCATGGCAAGAAGATCGTAGAACTCCTTCTCAACAGGATCGTTTACACCATCACGCAGTTCCCCATAAAATTTTTCACCTTTTGCTTCAAAGTCTATGGCAATCTTGACGGCTTCCATATCATCTGTGTCTGCTCTGGCGGAAGTGTCTACTGATTCAACCACCCTTCGCAACACATTTCTGATCTCCGTGCCCTTGACTTCCAGGGGAAGAGTTTCCGGCCAGCGACCTTCTTTTTTCAATTTCTTGCTGAGCTCCAGAATCTTCTGGTAGTGTTCTTCTTCATCTCTGGCTATGGATTGAAACATCTCTTTGCCCAGTGGGTTGGCAGTCCTCTCACTATGTCTCAGGTAAAAGTCCCTTTCGCGTGACTCATTGGTGAGGGCAACCTCTAGAGCCTTTATTCGCTCCTCTGTCGATATATTCATGTACCTTCCTCCCGCTCCATGGTTATCTGGACAATATCCTGTTGCTCTTGCTCCACCTGCAGTAGATTACAGTGTCCATCGTTGCCATCATTATCTCGCTGCCCACCGCAAAGAATCTGGGGATGTTCTGCCGAATCATAGCAGGCACAGATCCTTTGCTCTATTCCAAAAGCTTATGAGGTGCTGGAATCTTCTGGCGGTAGCCGCCGGCATGCCTGCCAGATGCGGCGGCTCGACAAGAGCAGCCCGGTGCCCACTGCGGCATAAATGAATCCGAGTACTGAACGAGGCAAAGGGGAAGCCCGCAGAGTACGTCCAAGCACCACCATGGCTGCCACCAGCAGCCAGCCGCGAACAGACAGAAAACCCCCTGCACAACCATTGGCGTCCCTCAGGTGAATCCTGTCTATTGTGCGATCTGCAGTGCGGTTCAATATCAGGCCTGATTTGAGCCAGCCAGCAAGGATGGCTGCCACAAGAAA
>JAFDGZ010000136.1 GCA_019309045.1 Deltaproteobacteria bacterium
TGCGCCGGCTCGTGAGGGCTTTTTTTATTGAGCCCAGTCCTCATGAAAGCATAGCGCACCACTTGCACAACCTGATGAGTTTCTTGACAGAATAAGGAGGTATAGGTAGGCTAGGTGAGAACCTACAGACTCCCCTCTAGCAATTATGCAGCTGGAGCTCTTGCTACTATGACTGGAATTCAGGCTCCATTTCTCAAGAAAACGGAGGGGTGGGGCCTTTATTTTGCATTTGACTCGATGTGAAAAGTGGGGTGCGGTGGAAAATGCAACTGCGAGATCTCCAGCCGAAGATAATTCAATTCCGCGATGAGCGCGACTGGGTTCAGTATCACAATCCCAAGGATCTTGCCATATCACTTTCCCTTGAAGCTGCTGAACTGCTGGAGATCTTCCAGTGGAAGGATGCTGGAGAGGTTGAGGCGCTCAAATCAGACAGAAGAGCCCACTAGCAAATCAAAGAGGAGCTGGCAGACGTCTTTATCTATGCCCTCACCTTAACCCGTGAGTTTGACTTAGACCCCGGGGAAATTGTTCTGGACAAATCGAAGATCAATGAGCGAAAATATCCGCTAGAAAAAGTCAAGGGCAAGGCCCACAAATACACTGTCTATTCCCGCAAAGAATGAAGCCTGTGCTGTTTCTCATATAGATGGCGTTGGTTTTGACCTGATCTGTCAACCCGGCGAAGTAGCATAAGAACAATCGCAGGTAATTATTCAACAATCGGCCCCAGGAATCCGGTAGGCGCAATCTTCAGATTGCGTAAGGGGCGATCAATAAAATGACGTCATGGTCCGGATTATATTACCAACAGTTGACAACCATGCTTGGCAACGTAGGCTAAAGCCTCCGGCTAGCGAGTTGCTGCCAGGACGTCGTTTATTACAAACCCTAATTCGCCCCTAAAATGGTAGCCGCAACCTTGAGGTTGCGATGGGGCAATCAATACAAGGACGATGTGAGGTCAATTGTAATAGTTAAAAATCGACAATCATGATTCGCAGCGTAGGCTAAAGCCACCAGCAACTGACCAGATACTGAAATCTATGCGCTTCCACTGGACAATTCATGGAATGAATCTTGCATTTCTGAACGACGTTGAACCCGGCGCTCAAAATCAAGCCGCTCGAATTAGCACTGAACATCCCAGGACTTTGATTTTTCCTTTGACCCGTGAAAGGGTGTTGAGAATATATGGATCTGTGGCATGATTGGATGGAGAGTCTTGGGGTGCCTGCCAGGAAGAGTAATGCTGGAGGAATAATGCTTTCAGCATGATTTGGAAAAAGACACGGTTTCTGCATGAATGAAACTATTTTTAGCCAGATAGTCAGTAAGATCGAAGAAGCTGCAGTCCATTATTATAGACTCGTTCTGGTTGTTGGTAGTGCTGACTCCGGAAAGACAGATGCGGTAAGGAAGGTAGCAGGGCAAAAAGACATCCCACTGTTGAACGTGAACCTGGAAATGTCCAGGTTGCTTCTTGATCTTACGGCCAGGCAGCGAGCAATAAGACTGCCGAGGCTAATGGGTGATCTACTGGGCGCCACGGAATCTCAGGTTGTTTTGCTGGACAATACGGAGATCCTCTTCGACCCATTGCTGCAGCAGGATCCGCTTCGCTTGCTGCAAAATCTCTCCCGCAATCGCACCCTGGTGGCGACGTGGAACGGGATCCTCAAAGATGGCTGCCTGGTTTATGCCGAGCCGGGTCATCCTGAGTATAGAAGATATCCAATAGGTGACTTTCTTTTGGTAAGCACGGAGGCAATGAGCTAGCGCTTAATAATAAGCCCGCGAGGGGAAGTGAAGATGAAATATGGTGAGCTTATTCAGTTTGAACCCATAGAATCCGTGGTCCAGCTGCGGGACGCCAATGAAGTGGATGCGGCCCGGCGGCTTGTAGAGACCTATGTCATCTCTGAAGAGATGGCAGAAAAGCTGGTTGGCATTGTTGTTCCGCAGCTGCAGTTTGACCAGCCCATCGACAACAAAGGGTTGCTGGTGGTCGGCAACTACGGCACCGGCAAGTCGCACCTTATGTCGGTAATATCGGGGTTGGCAGAGAATCCCGACCTGGCAGCCAGCCTCAACAATGCCGAGGTAGCAGCTGCCGCTGGAAAAATCGGCGGTCGGTTTAAGGTGGTCCGCACCGAGATCGGCTCTACCACCATGTCTCTGCGAGACATTCTGGTGGCCGAACTGGAAGAGCACCTGGCCGCCATGGGCGTGAGCTACAACTTTCCTCCTGCCTCCAAGGTACCCAGCAACAAGCGCTCTTTCGAAGAGATGATGGGTGCCTTTCACCAGCTGTTCCCTGACCACGGCCTGCTCCTGGTGGTGGATGAGCTCCTCGACTATCTGCGCACTCGCAAGGACCACGAACTCATCCTGGATCTGAATTTCCTCCGGGAGATCGGCGAGGTCTGCAAGGATCTGCGCTTTCGTTTCATGGCCGGCGTCCAGGAGGCTATTTTCGACAGCCCCCGGTTCTCTTTTGTGGCCGACAGCGTCCGCCGGGTCAAGGACCGCTTCGAGCAGATTCTCATCGCCCGCAAAGACGTCAAGTTCGTGGTGGCCGAGCGCCTGCTCAAGAAAACCGGCGAACAGCAGGCCAAGATACGCGAATACCTTGCGCCCTTTGGTAGATTTTACGGCCGCATGAATGAGCGCCTGGATGAGTTCGTGCGCCTCTTTCCGGTGCATCCCGATTATATCGACACCTTTGAACGAGTTACGGCAGTGGAGAAGCGCGAGGTGCTCAGGACTCTGTCGCTGGCTATGAAAAAGATCCTCAACGAGGAATTGCCTGAGGACCGCCCCGGCCTCATTGCTTATGATTCTTACTGGACCAATCTGCGAGAAAACCCTTCCTTCAGGGCTGTGTCCGACATCAGGGCGGTCATCGACTGCAGCCAGGTGCTGGAGTCGCGGATCGAGCAGGCCTTCACCCGGCCGGCGTACAAACCCATGGCGCTGCGCATCATCCACGCACTCTCGGTCCACCGGCTCACCACCGGCGATATCCACGCGCCCCTGGGCGCCACAGCTGAGGAGCTTCGCGACGGGCTCTGCCTGTATCAACCGGGTATCGAGGATCTGGGTGGAGACCCGGCCGACGACCTCCTTTCCCATGTGGTAACTGTCCTGAGAGAAATCCACAAGACAGTCAGCGGCCAATTCATCTCGTCCAATCCAAACAACGGGCAATACTACCTGGATCTCAAAAAGACAGACGACTTTGACGCGCTCATCGAAAAGCGCGCCGAGAGCCTCGATTCCTCTCAACTGGACCGCTACTACTATGAGGCTCTCAAGCGGGTCATGGAGTGTACAGATCAGACCTATGTCACCGGTTACAGGATCTGGGAGCACGAGCTGGAGTGGCTGGAGCGCAAAACAGCAAGACAAGGTTACCTGTTTTTTGGCGCTCCCAATGAACGTTCTACAGCTGTGCCGCCGCGAGATTTTTACCTGTATTTCATTCAGCCTTTTGATCCGCCGCTCTTCAAAGATGAAAAGAAAGCCGATGAAGTGTTCTTCAGGCTGTACCTGAAGAGTGCGGCAAGCGAAGTGCGGGGTGCGCAAGGAGAAAACGCTTTACGCACCACAGACCGTGCACTCGATTTCGGGGAAACCCTTAAATTGTTCGCTGCAGCCCTGGACCTCGCCTCCACCTCGAGCGGCCACGCCAAAGCCACCTACGAATCCAAGGCCTCCGGCTTCCTGCGGGAGTTAGTGGTATGGTTGCAAAAAAATATGACTACCGCCTTCAAGGTGACTTATCAAGGCCGCAGCAAGACAATCAGGGAATGGGCTAAAGGGAAATCTATTCGCGCGCTGTCTGGAATCGCGGCGCACGAGCGCATCAACTTTCGCGACCTGGTGAACACCATTGCCGGCATCATCCTGTCCGCCCACTTTCAGGAGCAGGCGCCCGAGTACCCTTACTTTTCCGTTCTCATTACCGGAGCCAACCGCGACCAAGCCGCACAAGATGCTCTCAGAGCCATTGCGAACTTTGGCAGCCGCACACTCCCTTCTCATTCTTCAGCTGTGAGTACTAAACAGGCGACCGCCGTGCTCGATGCGCTGGAACTCTTGGACGGCGAAAGGCTCGACCCGTACCGCTCCAGGTACGCCAAGCACATCCTGAACATCCTCAAGAAGAAGGGGCATGGCCAGGTGGTCAACCGCTCGGAACTGATCCAGGAGGTCTACGGCGTTGACTACTTCGCGCCGGACAAGGGCTATCGCCTGGAGCCCGAATGGGCTGTCGTGGTCCTGGCCGCGCTGGTCTACTCCGGCGACCTGGTGCTTTCCATTCCCGGCAAGAAGTTCGATGCCACCGGGCTGCCGCTGCTGGCTGCGACCAGCATCGACGAGCTGGCCCACTTCAAGCACATCGAACGGCCCAAAGACTGGAACCTGCCTGCCCTCAAGGCGCTCTTCGAGCTGCTCGGGCTCACACCGGGCATGGCGCAGCTTGTCACCCAGGGCAAGGAAGAGCCGGTCCAGCAGCTCCAGAAAGCCATCTCCGGGGTGGTGGAGAAGCTGGTCCTTGCCCAGCAGAGCCTGCAAAGCGGCCTGCTGTTCTGGGGCAGGAACCTGCTCGTCGAAGAAGAAGCAGCCCAGGTACGCGACCGACTCGACCAGACCAAGACATTCCTGGAATCCCTCCAGGCTTACACCGCCCCCGGCAGACTCAAGAACTTCCGCTATAGCGTCCAGGAAGTGAAGAGTCATGAAGCTGGTCTGAAAGCCCTCTTCAGGATCGAATCCCTGCAGGACATTGTGAACACTCTGAGCCCACTTGCTTCCTACCTGTCCGAAGCCATGATGGCAATGCCCGAAAACCACGAATGGGTCAAACTGGCCAGGGAGGCAAAGGAGCACATACTCGAGGAAGTTCTCTCCGCTGCCGCCCAGGAAACGGAAACAAAGAACCAGAGACATCAACTTCGCCGGGAACTG
>JAFDGZ010000137.1 GCA_019309045.1 Deltaproteobacteria bacterium
CGCTCACACCTTCCCGGAAATCCTGTACCACCAGGTGGCAAAATATTCGTATACAGCATGGGTCGAGGCAGCCAGCGCTCTCACCGATGGCCAGTACTGCAAAGGATCTTTGCCGCTGTCCCACCTGCGATAATCGCAGGGAGCTGCCAGTGGCTTCATTCCCTGGGCAGTGAAAACCCGCATTGCGCGAGGCATGTGACTGGCGGAGGTTACCAGGATCAGGGGCCGCTCGACCTGGAGGTTCTGCACTGCTATGGCATTCTCCACAGTATTGCGCGAACCTTCATCCACCACGATCTGGCTGGCCGGGATGGCCATTTGCAGCAGGAACTGCCTCATAAGTTCTGCCTCTGCTACCCGGTTGAAGGGATTGGCTCTGCCACCGCACAAAACGAACATGGCATGATCCATCTTCCTGTAGAGCCGCACAGCTTCGAGGAGCCGCTGCAAGGTGGCATTGCTCAGCCTGCTGGCAGCCGGCAGGTCACCAGCAGCGGACACGCCGCCCCCCAGCACCACAAGGGTTGCCGACCTGGGCAGACGAGCTCCACTGAGCGGCGGGTAGAGCTTTTCCAGGGGCTGAAGCAGACCGTTAGCCACCGGACTGATGCTCAGCACGTAGTAGAGAAAAACTGCCAGGCCGCCGATCCCCAGAGCAGCGCGCCTGCGCCTGGCCAGGGTCAGCACAACAGTCAACAGCAGCAACAGGAAAATAATGCCTGCGGGCATCAGGACATTCTTTGCCACGTAGGTGAGAGTGAACATCACACACCTCGCTGCCTGAAGGAAATCACCGCCGCAAACCATTTCGGCTGTCAGCGGTAATCTCTCTTCTCATCTGTCTCCAGGAGTCTCTTCAATTGTGGGCGGGGCGGAGCAGGTCATTTACAGTCTTCACCGGATTGAACACCGCCTCAGGAACCTCGACAAAAATCGTATTCCACCACGCCATACCACCGTTCCATAAGCCTGGCCATTCCAGCGCCTGCAACTCCCTGCCATAGGCGGTCTTGCGGGCAATGAACACGGCCCGGTCGTCACAATACTTCCTGAGATCGAATGGCTTCCCCTGAAAGTCTCTCAGGCCGCAGGCGATGAGCACTGGATTGAAATGGGTGGCGGCTCGAAAGATCTTCCTCTGCTCCTCGGATTCCTGGGCAATCTGGGCAGACTCGACTATCTGCAGCGACTGGCTCCCCTGCGGTTGTCGCACCCAGAAAGGCCCTCCCCCGGGCTCTCCCCGGTTCTTCACCATACCGCATACCCGCATAGGCCGCTGCAACCGCTCTCTGAGCCAGTCAGCCAGCCGCTCGGCAGGATAGTCCTCTATCCCCTGCGGCAGCGGCACCTGCAGCCTCTCATGAACAAAGTCCACTATTTCCTGCAGCTGCAGTCCCCCGGGCGAATGCTCCGCCAGGGTTCTCATGAACTCGAAGGCCCTGCCCTGCAGATCCGCCAGCATGCCGGTGAGGATTCTCTGCCAGTGCACTGCAGTCTCTCTGCGCCTGTCTGTGGCCACGTTGTCAATGTTGACAATGAACACCAGATCGCCGCCCAGTTCATTGAGGTTTTGGAGAAGAGCTCCATGCCCCCCGGGCCGCAGCAGCAAGGATCCGTCTGGCTTGCGAAAAGGCAGGCCTTCATCATCGAGGGCCAGAGTGTTGCTGGCAGGAGATTGTTGTGAAAAACTGATGAGGTACTGAACGCCCAGCTCATTTCCGTAGAAAGCAGCCGCCTTTGCCGCAGCAGCCTTCATCAAATCCTCGCTGTCAGGGGAGACCGTGAAATGCAGCCGGCAGCTGTGGCTGCGGTCCTGCAGCGTCTGGACAGCTTCAACCAGGTGCTCTTCCATGGCGGTACGCACCTGGGAATCATAACGGTGGAAAGGAATGAGGGCCTTGGGCAGTGAGCGGTAGTCGAGCCCCTCTGGCTCCAGGAGGAAATCCACTATCTGGTCATAGTCGCCCCGGGCAAGCTTATCATCCAGGGAGATTCCAGCCTGGGCCATTTTCTCGGCCAGCACTTCACTGAGAGCAAATTCTTTGAACTTGCTGAAAAAGAGCAGGCATGCCGTGGAGTCATCATCTCCCTGCTCTGCTTTTTTCTGAAGATGGATCTCGCGGAAGCCTCCCTGCCTGCGCCGCATTCTGTCCAGAAAGCCGAACATGCGGGTTGCAGCTCCTGAAGCCGGCACGAACCTGCACAGACGTCCGGCTGCAGCAGCTTCCTCCCAGATTCCCAGAAATCTCTCCTGGTCCCTGGAGTCCACCTGGAGGATGCCGTCTCCTATGGTGCATGGTCTGTCGAGTTGAAGCGGTTCAAACCCGGATTTGAGAATTTCCAGTTGTCTTCTCGCCTGAGCCTCGCTGATGCCGACCTTTTCCAGCTGAACCAGATCAGCAGCAGTGAATATTTCTCTGTCCATAGAGTTCACCTCTCGTTTCAGATTCGCTGCCTGTTGTGGGCTGAGTCGAGCAATTCTTCGAGCTGATGCCAACCATGAGAAAATAACAAAACAGTGCAGCCTTGAAGTCCCCCATTTAAAAGAGGAGGACCTGGGGGAAACTTGCAACCACTCACAACATCATCCCCCGTCCCCTTTTATCTGAGGGAACATGAGCAGAATGGTTTGCGGTATTTTTCTCCAGACCAGCAGGCTCCCCCAGGAGTCGGCCTGCAGCAGATTCTCTACCTGCTTTCCCGGCTTCCTGAGAGAGAATCGTTGAAAACAAGCAGCCATCCGGCCTGATGAAGTACATTTACAAGCACCTGTGCAGGCCATTGGCCAGCTTCGTCATCAAGAGTTGCTCGGTTCAACTCTGGCAAAGCCCTGCCAGGGGGGAGGACAGAAAAAAAACATTTTCCCTGGCGGACTTTTCTTGTACACTGAATCCTCGAGGTGGTCAAATCGGGTGGTCAAAATGCCTTGGGACCTGTTTTTCACAGTTCTGAACATGCACGATTGAAAGGTTAATTCTATGGATGCCAAGACTTTTAGAGAATATGATATTCGCGGAATCGTGGGAAGCCAGATCACAGAAGCTGATGTCAGTCGTCTCGGCCGCACCTTTGGCACCTATATGGCTCAACAGGGCAAGCACAAACTCACAGTCGGACGGGACGTGCGCCCCAGTTCAATCCCTTTCAGGGATGCCCTTATTGAAGGCCTCCTGGAAAGTGGGGCCCGCGTCATTGATCTCGGCATCTGCCCAACGCCGGTCTTCTACTTCTCGCTTCGCCATCTCCAGGTGGACGGCGGTATGATGATTACTGCCTCGCACAACCCCCCGGAGTACAACGGCTTCAAGATCTGCGACGGCGCAGATACCCTCTATGGACCCTATATTCAACAGCTCAGAGAACTCATGGACAGGGGCGACTTTGCCAGCGGCCAGGGCACCCTGGAGTCTTATGACATCGTCACCCCCTATCACCAGTACATCCTCGACAACATCAAGCTGGAAAGGCCTCTGCGCGTAGGGCTGGATGCTGCCAACGCCGTGGGAGGCCCTGTGGCACTACCCCTTCTGCGAGATCTTGGCTGTGAGGTGTACGATCTCTACTGCGAACCGGACGGCAGCTTCCCCAACCATGAACCTGATCCCACAGTACTGGAGAATCTGCTGGATCTCATCGAACTGGTGCAGAGGGAAAAACTGGATGTGGGCATTTCCTACGATGGAGACTGCGATCGCATCGGCGTGGTGGACGAGCAGGGGCGGGTGGTTTACGGAGACAAACTCATGATCATTTTTGCCCGCGAGATTCTGTCGCGGCGTCCCGGGGCCACCTTCATTTCAGAGGTGAAGTGCTCCAAGACTCTCTATGAAGATATTGAAAAACACGGCGGCAAGGCAATCATGTGGAAAACCGGCCATTCTCTGATCAAGAAGAAGATGAAAGAGGTGGATGCCGCCCTCGCCGGTGAAATGAGCGGCCACATGTTCTTTGCTGATCGCTATTTTGGTTTCGATGACGCCATCTATGCCTCATGCCGGCTTCTCGAAATCCTGGCCAGCACAGGCAAGACTATTGCCGAGCTTCTAGAAGGCGTTCCCAACACCGTGGTAACTCCGGAAATCAGGGTGGAGTGCCCCGATGAGATCAAGTTCACTGTGGTAGAGCGGGTAACGGACCAGTTCCGCCGCAGCTATTCCATCATAGATGTAGACGGTGTTCGAGTATTGTTCGATCACGGCTGGGGACTGGTGAGAGCCTCGAACACTCAGCCTGCTCTCGTACTCCGTTTTGAAGCCGAAACAGAAAGCCAGCTGGAAGAGTATCGCCAGATAGTGGAGCAGGCAGTGGAAAAGATTCGGCGAGATCTCGAGTCCTGAGAGCCGGTCAGCGCCCAGATGTCCCGGCCAAATGATCGACTTGGAGCTGCCGGCCAGGTCCTGCGAATTCGCAAGTTCGATAACGAAGTTGTTTACTCAGGGCCTGGTGCTGAGTGAACAATTGTTATGAGGTAAATCAGTAGAATACGTCACTGTATTTGCGAATCGAAGTACTGTGGAACCTACACTTCATCGATGTGAAAGGAGAGGCAGATGATACGAAAAGCTACTTACAAACTCCGGGTTACCAGGCGGGAGGCCCTGTACGTCCACGATGAACCGGACCACTCCTTGATGCTCGTCGAGATGGAAGGCGAACCACTGCAATACGAAGTGGGCGTGGCCGGTGAATTTGTCTCCAGGCGCAGCGTCAATTTTCACGACCGCATCAAAGGCTCCGGCCACATGCAGGGCTATGCCGTCACCAACTTCCAGTACGGTTCAGTATTCAGCAAGTTCGAAGGCGACAGGGACGGTCCCAGCAAGATTACCACAGGCACCTGGAAAACCTATAAAGGAACCGGCAAGCTCGCCACTATCAAGGGCGAAGGCACCTTCAAAGTTAGAGTGGGCGACCAACCGCACGAGTTCATTCTCGACATGGAAGGTGAATACGAGCTCTAGTGTGCCGAGGT
>JAFDGZ010000138.1 GCA_019309045.1 Deltaproteobacteria bacterium
GGCGCAGGGCGGCCGGCTGCGCCGGAGTTATCAGTTATCAGTTGTCGGTTATCAGGAGCATAGGGCATCCAGCAATGATTGCGCGAAGCGCCATTGCTTCCCAGCATTCCAGCCTTACTGGGGCCATCAATGGTAGCCGCAACCTTCAGGTTGCGCCAGCGGCTGTCAGTCCAATTACATCATGCCGCCAATCATACCCCATGAATCGAAATCAAGACCGGCCAACGCAGTCTAAGGCAGGGCATTGGGCCCAGGGCGCAGGGTGAAGATGGCGCGAAGCGCAGACATTGGCTTTTTGCCCAATGCCCAATGCCTAAAGCCCAATGCCTATAGTTAACCTATCTTCTCCACCAGGCTGTGGTGCAGCTCTACCGAGGCCTGGTAGTTGATGAACTTGAGGAGCACACGGACGCGGCCCTGGTCTGAGGTCCAGTGCTCGAATATGCCCAGAATGTCTTTCATGGGGCCGCGGGCGATGCGGACGCGGTCGTTTTTTTTCAAGGGCTTGTTGCGAATGACCCCATCCTTTTGCTCCAGGCTCTGAATGGAAACTATTACCGCTTCATCCACCGGCACTGGATTTACACTCTCTGGCAGTATTTTGGCAACCCCTTTTGTCCAGCGCACATAAGCCAGGCTCTCCTCGGGGTCGAAAAGGCAGAACAGGTAGCCCGGGAAGAGGGGCTTGTGCTCGAGGGTGCTCTTGAAGCCGCGGATTCTGGTAACCTCCATGAGAGGCAAATAAGTCTGCAGTCCCTTCTCTTCAAGGAAATGCCTGGCGCGGTCCTCCTCACGGGGCTTGGACTGCACCACATACCAGCTGAGCCCTGGCTCTATAATATGTGCATCTGTAGTTGAATTCCTGTTTTTCTTTATCATTCTGTTGCCTGTTATGTCTTGCGGGGCGCAGGGCTCAGGGCGCAAGGCGCAGGGAGAAGATAGCGCGAAGCGCTGTCATGTTATTGCCTTCCAGCCTTCAAAATGGAAGGGGTCTGATCTATCAGGCCGTGGCTAGCCTGTCCCGTCGCCGGGGAGAGCCACTCCAACCCGGTGTTTTTTGAGACCCGATAACTGATAACTGATAACCGATAACCCCGGCGCAGCCGGCCGCCTTCCAGCCTGAATATTGGGGCGATCAATGGTAGCCGCAACCTTCAGGTTGCGCCAGCGGCTGTCAGTCCAAATTAGATTATGCCGCCAATCATGCCCCATGAATCGAAATCAGGACCGGCCAACGCAGTCTGAAGCCTGCGGCTACCAAGATATTGCCGTGATCCCTGCCAATAACTGATAACTGATAACTGATAACCCGGCGTAGCCGAAGGCGCAGCCGGCGGCCCTGCGCCTGACACCCTCTGTTTACGGTACAAAAATCGTATCGTCCGGTTGCAGATGGATGTTCTGGCTCAGATCTTTGCCCGAGACGATAGCGTCGTAATCTACCCTAAAGTTTCTTTCTCTGCCATCTATTTTTCTGATTAACCTGATATTTGATCTGTCGGCCCACTCTCCCAGGCCGCCAGCGAGAGAGATGGCCTGCAGAATGGTCATCTGTTTTTGCAGGAGATATTCGCCGGGCCTGTTCACTTTGCCGAGGATGTAAATCTTCTTGCTGCGGCTTTCGATCAGGGTTACCGACACCTGGGGTACGGTGACAAAATCTTGATATTTTTTTGTTAACAGGCTCTGCAGCTCCTGACAGGTGTGGCCGGCAGCATCAATGTCATTCAGGAGCGGCAGGGAGATTTTGCCGTCGAGCCTTACCGCCACCTGCTTGGTCAACTCCGGTTCTTTCCAGACATCAATGGCCAGAACATCTCCGGGACCTATTACATATGAGTCTTCGGATGGTGGGGCCACATCAGGCATGAGCTCGGGAGTGTTCAGGGTCGACACCGACGGCACCTTGCTGGAGCCGCCGCAGCCAACAAGCAGCAGCATGACAAACATTGCAAAAAGTCTTGTCCTGGTCACTTTGTTGTTCTCCTTAATTTGGGCGCAAGGCCCAGGGCGCATAAAGGCTAGGAGGCTAGAAAGCTAGGAAGCTAGGAGGCGACAGCGCTTTGCGCAATAGTTGTTTGAGTGTAATTTGTTGAGCTTTGCAGCGAGCTTATTCCTGGGCCCAATCTCTCCTCGCCAGGCCTGGCGCGGCGTAGTTTTGGCGAAGGGGGGTCGGGCAGACAAAATATCTGCGAATGTCTGTGTGTGTCTGTGGCTAATTAAAGGCCTCCCAACCTAAAAGCCTTGTGCCGGACCTTCATGTTCACCACCCGCTTTCGCTCGAGGCGCAGAGAGCACAGAGAGTTCAGGGAGGTTCATTAAATCGGGAGATCCCGATTTAATGAACAAGCTCAAGCCCTTCGGGCTGGTGGAGGTCCTCGCCCTAACATGTTGTCTGGTTAGCATTTACAACCAGCGTAGCCGATTGTCCTGCGCCAGTATTTTTTCAACCGGCAACAGGTAACCCGCAACGCGCAACTGATAACTGATCCCAGCCTCCCAGCCTCCTAGCCTTCTAGCCTTTGTGCCTCCCAGCCTTAATGGGGCCGCCAATCATGCCCCACGAATCGAAATCAGGACCGGCCAACGCAGTCCAGGGCAGGCCATTGGGCTCAGGGGCGGCCGAATTCAGGGCAGGCTCCGCCCGTACAGGTTCTGGGGAACCTTCAGTATGTTGTTGAAATTATAGCTTTTTCGTCTCTCACGCGGTAGAGACTGTGTCCAGGGGCGGGCCCTGGGCGGTCTACTGGTCAGAGGGCTTCCATGCCAGCTATGTCGAATTCAGAGCTTCCACCCTGCTGACCGGCATTCTTCTGCCCGGTGCAAAACCGGGCTCTTCTGCGGGCGGCAGAAGTGCTCCCAGGTGATCTGGCAAACCGGATTAGCCTGTTTACCAGCCGATACCTGTGGGAGAAACTCTCCATGCTGCGCCCGCCCTTCTCAAACCTTGTTAATTCAAGCAAAGTCCTTGCCAATATACTCACGGTATCTCTGCTCGATTTCGTAGTCCTTTATCTTGTTGAGAAGTGCTTTATAGCTTATTTGCAAAAGTTTTGCAGCCTTTCTTCTATTCCACCTGGTGTAGGCCAGCACGTCCAGGATGGCATCTGTTTCAGCTCTGCGCGCTGCCTCACGGCAGACCTCTTTCAGTGTGGGTCTTTCCTCCAGGGAAAAAACCGGGGCAGCAGCGCTGCCTTCTGGTCCGCGGCTGTCGTTGGCCGGAGCAGAAGTCAATCTTCCCGAATTGGCCTGCAGCTTGGGCCAGAATGATTCCTCGTTGCCGAGTACGATGATGCTCTGGATAATGTTTTCCAGCTCCCGCACATTGCCGGGCCAGGAATATTGATGGAACAGGCTCATGGTGGTTTCTTGCAGAACAGTCCGCGGTTTGTCGTGTCTCTCGGCATATTTGTCCAGGAAGTAGTCGCAGAGGAGGTTGATATCCTCTTTGCGCTCCCTGAGAGGTGGTACGTGGATGTGCACCACGTTCAATCTGAAAAAGAGATCAGAGCGGAAGCGGCCCTCTGAAACCATCTGCGCCAGGTTGCAGTTGGTGGCGGCCAGCACGCGGACGTCGATCTGGGTGTCAGAGGTGCTGCCAAGGGTAGACAGCTGCTGGTCTTCCAACACCTGCAGCAGTTTGGCCTGCATAGACAGGGGAATCTCGCCGATTTCATCGAGAAGCAGGGTTCCAGAGTGGGCCAGAACGAACTTGCCTGGTTTTTTCTGCCAGGCGCCTGTGAAGGCCCCCTTTTCGTAGCCGAAGAGTTCGCTTTCCAGCAGGTTGCTCGGCAGGGCGGCGCTGTTCACCTTGATAAAAGGGTTCTTGGCCCGGGCAGAAAAGCGATGTATGGATTCCGCCACCAGCTCCTTGCCAGTGCCGCTTTCCCCGGTGATGAGCACGGTGACATCAGACTTGCTCAGGTCCAGAATGTGCTTCTTCAGGTTGATCATAGACTGGGCCTGGCCTACGATTACCCTGTCCAGTTCGCGGAATTCAGCATTTACCGAGTCTTTTATCAACTTGTGAATGGCGTGCCGCAAATCATTCGGCTTGAGATTGGGGGATAGCACAGCCAGGTTGTCGATGTCAGGCAGATCCGCCGCCTTCAGCTTCTTGGAGTCTCCCTGGATCAGGACAATGGGAACGCCTCCCTTCTCGCTTTCTACGACCTTGGCGAATGCTTCTGCCTGGGCAGCACTGTTGCAGGAACCAAGCAATACCAGATCGGGATCAAAGCGCTGCAGTTCCGCAAGAAAGTCGGTCTTCTTTTTGATGGACAGTGCCTCGAAGCCGATTATCTGCACTAATTCTTCCAGGTATTCGCGACTGGAAGTGGTCTCGCCTATGATGAGAATTCTTTTTGGAGGCATCTGTAATTCCTGGAGTCAAGTTGCTGGTTTACTGGCATCTCTTGTCTGGACCTCCCAGGCAGCAGCGCTGGAATGAGAATCCGTTTTGCCTGGATATCTAATAAATCACCTCTGGCTGTGGTTGGGAGGCGGTGAATGAGAACGCGCTCCCGAGATGTTTCCTGCGCTGCCGCAGGGGTTGACTCCGGTCGTACTGTTGACAGTACGTCGCAGGGCTTGCCTGTGCTGAGCCTGACGAAGCAATAGACGCAGCCAGCCCGGGGGGCTAACCATTGCCGCAGCCGCAGTCGCGCCAAACCGTGATTCGAGAAACATCCGGGTCAGAAAGAACCGCCAAACTCTGCCTTCTGATGATTGCTGCTACCTCCTCATGCTCTCAGCCTTACCCACATCAGGACAGCAAAGTTGGTGCCAATCTGTGGCAAGAAATACTCAAAGTTGGCATCCCTGGAGTAATTAAGAGCAAATAATTCAACACAATGAGGGGTTTTGTGAACTCCCAGGTGCCACCGATTGAATGTTTAGATAGACAAAAACTTTGCAGTTATGTTTTCACGATAATTACATAATGTCAAGTTTATAGTACAAAATAACCTGTTGAAACACCCCGGACAGCTTCTTATGAAGCAGTAGAGTACTGGCATCAGCCAGGCGATGCTTTGGGCAAAATAGAGAAAAAGTTTTCACTCGAGTATGAAAAAAGGTTCCACATAGAGACCAGAAGTTTCCTACTCTGGCTATCTCGAGCAGTGGCCTGGCAAGATCATGCAGACAACTGCTCGTCTGCCAACCGAAGCCACTGCTGTGGCGTGAGGCGTCGAGCCTGGGAGATGAGTTTACGGGGGGCGCCTGGAGAACTCGCCGGATCTGGCGCCAGCACTGGCTGGCAGCCTTACCAGGAGGCCGGAGCCCGGAACTGCCTGCGAATAGATACTAGACAGGGTTCTGGGGTCACACCCGGGCAGCCATCATGAAACATCCGGGTTGGGCTCGAGATCTTTGCTGTTGGGTGTCAGTTCGAGGGCTTTGATCTTGTAAAGCAGTGCCTTGTAGCTGATCCTGAGAAGCCTGGCAGCTTTCTTTCGATTCCAATCCGCGTCTTCCAGGGCAGCCCGAATAACTCTCTTCTCGGTCTGCTGAATTGCTCGGCGGCGGACTATTTTGAGGGGAACATATTGCCGGTCATTGTCCGGTGCTTCCTGCTGTTCTGCTGCGCCGGTTCCAGGAGATGGTGCCAGTGTGCGCGCCTCCAGCTGTATCTTTCTTCTCAGAAGTTCTGTCTTGACATTCTCCCAGTCACCCAACACCAGCAAACGCCTCACGGTATTCTGTAATTCCCTGACATTCCCCGGCCATGGGTATTCCAGGAAGAATTGCATTACCTCCTTGGTAAACTCGAACCCCGACCCCGCTCCTGCCAGATAAAAGTTTTCGACGAAATGTCTGGTGAGATGCTCGATATCTTCAGGTCTCTGCCTCAGGGAAGGAATCGAGATTCTTATAGTATTCAACCGGTAGTAGAGGTCCTCTCGAAAAAGGCCCTCTTCAATATCCCTTTCGAGATCATGGTTGGTGGAAGCCAGGAGCCAGCAGTTAACTTCTATATCTTTTTTGCCGCCCAGTCTGGAGAAGCGAAAATCCTGCAGTACCTGGAGCATTTTGGCCTGCATGGGCAGCGGCATGTCGCCAATTTCGTCCAGAAGAATTGTTCCCCGGTGTGCCTGTTCGAATTTGCCAATCTTGGTGGAATAGGCATTGGTGAAGGCGCCCTTGTCGTAGCCGAACAGTTCGCTTTCCAGGAGTTCGCCAGGTATGGCAGCGCAATTGACCCTGACAAAGGGCTGCGAGCTTCGGTGCGACATGGCATGTAGAGTTTCAGCTACTACCTGTTTGCCAACACCGCTTTCACCGCAAATCAGGACATTGAGGTCAGTTTCAGAGACCTGCCTCACTATCTCCCTGATGTGCTTGATAGCACTGCTGCTGCCCACAAGAAGTTGATCGCAAATGTCCATTATTCAGAGCTAGCCCTGTCAAGCTGCCCAGGGATTGGCAGTGTCACGGCAGATGCAAAATTGGCCCCACTGAGGAGCTTCCAGTCCCGGGGTCTGCTCGATGCAGACCGGGCGATTTCTCTGGTGTACTCCAGGAAAGACTCCATCGCTTCCAGCAAAATGGCATGTGGAGGCAGCACAATGCCTGCCTGGCCTTTTTCCCTGTATTCCTGTGCTGGAAGAACCGCGCTTGCAGTTGATTCAGATAAATCGCTCTGGTGTCTCAAACGCTAGAATCGCTCACCTGGGAAGACATTCCCGCTGCGTAATAACGTGTCAAGATTACATGACTTTGCACTGCCTTAATAATCTATCAATATATGGTATTTGCTGTAGATGTCAACACATTTTTGTTGACTAGCTGAGTGTAATATGCTAGCGTCAAAAAAAGTCAATTAAAACAATTTGTTATAAACACACATCTGAAAGGACCGTGCCATGGCCGACCACAGAAAAGGGCCCCGTCTGGACGTGGTTCTCAAAGCACAGTATGAGACAGAAGAAGCATTTCGGGAGGCCCTGATAGCCAATTTGGGCCCGGGTGGTCTCTACCTTGTAACGGATGTGCCTTTCGAGGTGGGCTCGGAGTTCTCGGTAGAAATTTCTCTTCCCCAGAAGCGGGGGGTGATCAAAGGGAGATGCCAGGTGGTGTGGGTGAATCAGGTGGAGGCAGAGAATTATCCAAAAGGCATGGGCGTCAAATTTACTGAACTGCCCGAAAAGCACGCCAGAATTCTGCAACAATATCTCAAGGAGATTGAGGGAAGCTAGCGGCTGCGCCTTCGGCTCCGCCGGGTTATCAGTTATCAGTTGTCAGTTATCAGGGTATAGTACAGCGCTTTGCGCTATAGCCGTGGCATTGGGCTCATGGCGCAAGGCGCAGGG
>JAFDGZ010000139.1 GCA_019309045.1 Deltaproteobacteria bacterium
TTTCATCAGGAAAGTGCACAACCGGCGCACCCTCATACGGCCCCGGATCATTGTCTGCGTTCCTTCCGGGATCACGCAGGTGGAAAAGAGGGCAGTACGCGAGTCAGCAGAGTCGGCCGGAGCGCGCGAGGTGTTTCTCATCGAGGAGCCTATGGCTGCAGCCATTGGCGCAGGCTTGCCCATCACCGAGCCCACCAGCAACATGGTGGTGGATATCGGCGGCGGCACCACTGAAGTGGCAGTAATCTCCCTGGCAGGCATCGTCTACAGCAAATCGGTGAAGGTCGGCGGCGACAAGATGGATGAGGCAATAACGCACTACATCAAAAACAAGTATAATCTGTTGATTGGTGAACGCACTGCCGAACTGATAAAAACAACCATTGGCAATGCCTTCCCGAACAACGAAGTGGAGCATATGCAAATAAAGGGCAGAGATCTCACTACAGGCATTCCCAAGATCACCCGCATCGATTCTGATGAGGTGCGTGAGTCAATCAGCGAACAGGTAAAGGCTATTGTGGACACAGTGAAAATTGCTCTCGAACAGACCCCTCCAGAACTGGCTGCCGATGTAATGGACAACGGCATTGTACTTACAGGGGGAGGTGCCTTACTCAAGAATATGGACAAGCTTCTTCGGGAACAAACGGGCCTGCCCATTACCATAACTGAAGATCCTCTCTCGACTGTGGTGCTTGGTTCAGGACTTGCCCTGGACAACATCGACACCTTGAGAGACGTGATGATTTGATCATCCTTTTCTGCCATTTGCCAAATCTGGCAATCTTCTTTGCCATTCGTTAATTAGGCTGCCCGAGCTCGTGAGTCTAGACTGGATCGTCTGCAGGCTATTCTGCCGCTAGTCAAAGTTCCCTCCCACGCAAGTCCTTTCAGGTTTTCTCGCATCCCGTTGATATCTGACTTGCTATACTCCGACACATTAGCACTTGCTAGCACGGCACATCCCGGTTACTATTAAATAAACCTTTGATTGAGGACCTTAAAATGGACAATCGCAACAGGATCAAGATTACTCGCAAGCCTTACCACAAACCCTCCAAAGTCGGTTGGTGGCGCCGGTTTCTCGAGCGCCTGGCCAGAGGAAGTCAGCAGCTGCCCAAATCTCTCTGCAGCGCCTGAAACATCGACAGGAGCGGCACCGGAGGTGCCGAAGGCAAGTAGCACTCCTCTCTTTTTGTACTGCCCGCCTATGGAGCCACGATCCCCAAGAACAAGCCAATGTCTGCCCCAACTCAGGCCATCTCTACAGCCGGCGCACCACATTCAGCACAAAAAAATTTATACCTCACATCTCCGGTATATAAATCGAGCGGCTCGCCAGCCAATCTGCCATGTTCATCTACTATCTCCACATTCACCTTTTTTCCGGCACTGTCGTATGACTCCCTGATAAATCTCCTGTGCGTGATGTGCTCGGGGCATCTCAGTTTCATGGTACTTGCTGCCTCCACCAGGTAGACATACTGCCCATATGCCATGGCAATGCAAATCTTGTGGTCTGTCAAGTCCTGTTGAGTCGGCGTAGCCTTTTGTCCAGTGGCACTAATGTTGCATAACTACGCAACGTACTTACAGTTTTGCACAAGAGGCACGACTCCATGTCTGATAATCTCTGGGCAATAGAGACGCTGTTTGAACGCAGGGACGACCCGCGTTATGCTGATGGCTACGCTTATTTCTGTCGAAGCTGCGGCATAGAGTGCAATGTAGGTGAAGTGCCATTTGGCTGTCAGGGCGGCAAGATATTGCCAATTTATATCAGATGCCGCTATGGCTGCGGCCGTTCCTGGCATCTGGAAATTACCCCAGAGCAGGAAGAGAAAGTGGTAACTCATTGAAGCTCTACCCCGGGTTAGCCACGCCGCTCAATAGAGGCACGCCTGGGAAGTACAATCAGGGGCTCCATATGGACTGCTCCGAACCGCTTGACATCGAGGGCATTCGCATCAGGATTCGCTTCCAAAAAGACACCATGGAATTGTTCACTATTCCTGTTCCTTCCTACCAGCAGGAATTTGCTTTTGAAAACCCGACCTCTGTAAGAATCCTGGACAATCCCTTGCAAGATAACTTGCGAAACTATGTAGCCTGGGGTCGATTCTAGTCCCTCTAGATTCCATCTCGCCAAAAACTGTAGTCGTCAAGACCATCTGGTGTCAGATCGGCACGCCCTTGTTGAGTTCGAAGACATCGCCCTCTTGCAGGTCCGCTGGATAGACAAATTCCTCGAAGGCAACTTCTCTTCCGCTGCAATCCAGCAGCCTCACCGTGTAGCCCTCCAGGGGTGCCAACCAGAAAATAGAAAACCTGGCTTCATGTTCACTGATTACCACTCTGGTGTATTCTTCGTCTGCTGCACTCAGACTGCCGCTGCGGTCAGTATCGGCAATCACAGATGCAGTAATCTCCGAACAGCCCAGTTCGTCAAAGGTGAAAGAAGAAACCTCGCCTCTAATAATTGCTGCCTTCTCTGTCTGGTTGACATGAAAAACCGGCTGCAGCTCATAGACAGCATGGCCCACTCTGTGGACAACTTGCAAAGATTCGCTCAAAACCAGATCAACAGTGAGGTCCAGGGTCTCAGCCGGTTGCAACTCAAAATAGTATTCTAGAATCTGCTCTCTTTCTCCAGGAGGTATTTCTACCTGATGGGCGACTCCGTTCACCACAATGCTGGCTTGACTCAACAATATACGGAGATGAGTATAACTTCCTGCTGCAAGATCCCCGGCAGGCACCATTGTTGCCGCTCTTCCCGTGTTCAACTCCAGCATGTCAACCACGTAAGGGGACTCTATCATAGGCAACAGCCGCCATTGCCCCCCCTCTTCGAGAACCTTCACCCCCTCGAAAGCTACAAAAAGTTGCTCACTTGCCTGTGGCAGTAGTGGAGCTGCATCAGTGACTCTCACTGCCACTGTACCCCCTCTTTCCTCATTGAAACTGGCATGAAATTCTGCCTGCGTATTCCCAGAGCAACTGACAAACAGGGGAAATGTCAATAAAAGAAAGGAAAAAAGCATCCTGTATTTCATGGACAACCTTATTTTTGCTTCCGCCATCGAGCTGTCGGCCTTCACAGACGGCCGCTCCCACCCCGAGATGATGCCCGCCGCTGGCACTGCAGGTGCAGGCAGCTCCATCATGGCACAGGGCAGCAAGAGCGTGGCATCACTGCGGAGTTCCGCACCTGGACTGATTCTCTGTCCAGGCTCGAGGTCCAGTTTATTATGTTTCTGCGCGCCTATATTTACGCCTGGATTTTGTATTATACCTTTAATACCTGAAGACGACGATCGCTTTTTGGCGCCACTGTCTGTTGACAACTGCTATGAATCTGGGTTATGTGAGCGCCTATCCGGGTTCCGGCTGAGGTCCATCCTGGTCGAAAACAGTGTGTACCCCGGAGACAACAACCTCTGCTCCATGGATTCCGGGGTAGAAGTTAGAAAGGCGACTTTCATGAGCAGCAGATTTGCTTTCAAGAATCTCTCGGCTGGCGAACTCAAGAAGTACATTGAAACAAAAAAGGAAGGCGACTACCTCATTATCGACGTCAGGCAGCCCTGGGAATATGAGGATGGCCACATAGCTGGTGCCAGACTGATGCCGCTCATGGATCTCGAGAGCAATATCTTTGATTTGCCCCCTGACCAGGACATTGTCTTCTATTGTCGCAGCGGCAGTCGATCACGGGCTGCAGCCACCCTGGCTGGTGAACTCGAACTTTCCAGCAAGAACCTTTATAGTCTCGAAGGTGGCATTCTTGCATGGCAAGACAGGGTTGTCCCAGATATGCCCAAAATTCAATTGTTGGACAAGAGCAGGCCTCTCACAGAACTCCTTTTCACATCCATGGATCTGGAAAAGGGCGCTTACCGTTTCTACCGTCACATTCTCCGCAAGTTCTCTTCAGAATCTTTCAGCGAGGCTATCCAGCACCTTGCTAATGCCGAAACTGCGCACGCCAGGGTCATCTATAACATCCTCGCCCAGGCTGGAAAGGAGATGCAACCCTTTGAAGAGCTCTTTGCCAGCCTTGACGGCGAAATCCTCGAAGGCGGTGCTACCTTAGCCGAAGTTCTCAATACACTGGAGGCAGTGGCAGAGGACCAGTGTCTCCGCCTTCTGGAGATGGCACTCGACATTGAATATTCAGCCTTTGATCTGTATCGCACTGTGGCAGAAGAGGTTGACAACCGGGAGACTCGAGCCGCCTTTCTCAAGATTGCCCAGGCTGAAAAAGAACACATGCGTAGCATTGCCAGAGCACTGGCCGAGTGCCCGCAGCCAAATCCAAACGCCTTATGAATGGAGGAGTCCATGGAACAGAAAGCCTTTCAAGATTACTATCCGGATCAGCTGAGCTACTGCTATGGTTGCGGCCGTCTTAATGATCACGGGCTGCAGATCAAGAGTTACTGGGATGGTGAGGAAGCTGTAGCCACCTTCAAGCCAAAACCATACCACACCGCCATTCCAGGCTTCGTCTATGGCGGACTGATCGCCTCGCTCATTGATTGCCATGCCACTGGCACCGCGGCCGCAGCCTCCTATCGCGCCGAAGGCAGAGATATGGATACAGAGCCGCCGTTCCGCTTTGTCACCGCCTCCCTGCACGTTGACTACCTGCAGCCAACTCCCATCGATGCCCTGTTAGAGCTGAGAGCCAGAGTCGAAGAACTCAAGGGGCGCAAGGTTGTGGTGGCGGTCACCCTGTCCGCAAGAGGAGAACTTTGTGCTCGAGGACGAGTGGTAACCGTGCAAATGCCTGAGAATTTCATCAAACAGGACAATTGATTTTATCCTGGCCTTCGAAGGGGGCTCCATGAGTTCTGACCTGTATCGCCGGTTGGCAGTACATCTGGACAATCTCAGTACATCTGGACAATCTGCCAGGTGGCTTTCCTTCTACAGATAGTGGAGTTGAGCTGCGCATCCTGAAAAAGCTTTTCACTCCTGAGCAGGCGCAGCTGGCCCTGCACCTGACTGTCATTCCCGAGGAAGCCCGCGTGATTGCCCGCCGTGCTGGTTTGTCCAGCAAAGAGGCAGCCACCCTCCTGGAAGAAATGGCGCACAAAGGCCTTATTCTCAGGCAGCAGAGTCGCAAAGGAACTGTCAGGTATATGGCTGCCCAATATGTGGTGGGCATCTGGGAGTACCAGGTCGATAAGCTTGACCGCGAGTTGATAAAGGATATGAACGAATACATTCCTGCTCTTTTCGCCGAGGCATGGAAGTTTCCGCAAATGCGCACCATACCGGTGGGCCGAAGTCTATCGGTGCAGCACAAGGTGCTCTCCCACGAGAAGGCTGAAGAGCTGGTACGATCCCAGAAGAGATTTGGTGTACGACCCTGCATCTGCCGTCAGGAGCATGCCATTATGGGCGAAGGTTGCGGCAAGCTCCTGGAGAGCTGCCTGGTTTTCGGCATGGCAGTGGATCATGACCGGGCCCTCAAAGTAGGCAGGGAAATAGACGTCCAGGAAGCTCTCCACATCCTGCAGCAGGCGGATAAAGAAGGTCTGGTGCTCCAGCCTAGCAATTCCAGAGATATAGTCTGGATTTGCTGCTGTTGCGGCTGTTGCTGCCAGATATTGAAAAACATCAAGCGGCACCCTAGACCTGCCAGCCTGGTGAGCACGCCGTTCAGGGCGACTGCAGACAGCGAAACCTGCTCGGGCTGTGGCATCTGCGTGGATCGCTGTCAGATGGAAGCCATAAGCCTCGAGAGTGATACCGTCTTACTCAACAGCGACCGTTGTATAGGCTGCGGCCTCTGCGTCTCCACCTGCCCCACAGGGTCCCTCACCCTTGTGCGCAAACCCTCGACAGAGCAAACTGAAATACCAAGAGACATCTACCAGGCCTCCTATAAACTCGCCAAAACAAGGGGTAAACTGAGACCCACTAGTATTCTCAAAATGATGGTGAGGTCTAAAATAGACAGGCTGCTGGCGCCCAAATCCACTTGATAAGCAACGAGAAGCAATAGACCAATCCCTCCTTTTTCA
>JAFDGZ010000140.1 GCA_019309045.1 Deltaproteobacteria bacterium
GTTTATTGGGTTTTCAGTTGCCGGTTCAAGGGGCGCAGGGCATTGGGCGCAGGGCATTGGGCGCAGGGTTGTCAGTTCAACACACTCGGCTTGCGGCTACGGTTACGAAGCCCGTATCGGCAAACGGTTCACGGCTACGTGGAAAAACCGTATAACGTGGCCCCTGGACGAAACGGGCATCGTGACCCTAGCCCTGGCCGTGTCCTTATAATCTGTGGATAAGAAACCTGTGGATAGTGATCTGTAGATGCCATCATTTCGGCAAATATTGCTCGAGGACTGCGGCGGTTTTCAGGGCGAAGCTGTCCAGCATTTGCCGGGCCTGCTCCTCCGTGCGCTCGGGGCCGATGGGTGTGATGAGGCGCACCAGGGCGCCGTCAGTACGGCGCCGCCACAACCCGTCCCACACCATGTAGAACTTGGCAGCGAACTCGTTGGTAAAATTGCGTCCCCTCCCCTGGTACCAGAAATACACCAGCTCTTTCTGGTCCTCCTTGCTGATCACCAGATCGTTGATATTCAATGCGGGCCAGCCGCCTTTTGAATCAGGCGGTGCTACAATGCGCCGCGCTCGGTTCTCAGCCACGTACCAGCCGGCCCCGGGCAGACAGAGCCTGGGCGAGTGGACAAAATCGCCGCCCTTGCGCTGGTACTCATAGTAGGCCACATACAGGTTGACCGGATCCTCTTTTTCCCGGTAATAGTCGATCAACACGTAGTCCTGGCCGCCCACCTGCTTCCAGATCTTCGACTCCATCGTGGACCTGGTGCCATGCCAGCCTGCCAGGATCAGGGGAAAGTTCTTCAGGGGCTTCTGCAGGGGCACAGGCGGCACCTGCCCCAGGTAGTCCACCATGGGAGGCGTGGCCAGAACCACAGCCGCAGCACACAGCACAGCCGGCCAGGAAACCACTGCGCCAGGATTGGAGGTTGCTGCTGCCTGTTTTTTTTGCCCGGCCTTCGGGTGCCCGGGCGCAAACCTGAGCAGGAAGTCGAGCAGCAGAAAGAGGCCGCAGCACACTATGAAAATCAGCCAGCCGGAGAACGAATGAAAGAAGCCCTCCGCTGCCCTGGTTCCTACCAGCATGGCAGCCACACCAGTGCCGGAAATGCGCAGCACATTGGCCAGCATTGCTATGGGAATGGTGGCCAGGATGAGCAGCGCCCCTTTCCAGAAAGATTTCTGCCCCAGGTAAGCCATGAGCAGGCCAAAGGCAAACAGGGGCAGGATAAAGCGCAGGCCGTTGCAGGCCTCGGCCACCTGAAACTGGGCAAAACCCAGGTCAATGATATTGCCCTCCCGGTAGGCGCTCACCCCCAGGGTGTGCAGCAGGTCCACGGACCAGGTGGATGAATGGAGCTGCAGCGGAAAGGTAATGTTGCGGTAGATGAAGCCCGGCAGGGGCAGCATGACAAACAGGTAGGCCAGGGGAAAGCGGAGAATCTTCAGCACTTCAGCGCCGTAGAGCATCCAGGTGAGGCCCAGCACGAACACCAGCATGGAAAGGCGTGTCGTAAAGAGTTCAGCGCCCAGCTCCCCCACCACATAGATGCCCACTGCAGCAAGCAGCAGCAGCAGCCCCCGCCAGTCGGAGCGCACTGCAGCCTGCCCGAGCTCTTCCCTCTTGCGCCACACCAGCCAGCCAGCAATAGGCACAATGAGCAGCCCGTGTGAGTAGTCATCATTGCTGAGCCACTGATGCACCAGCCCCTGCAAGATTCCCCAGTAAGCCCCCAGCAAACACCCCAGCAGCACCACCCCCGGCAGCCACCAGTTGCTATTCTGCTTGTTGTGAGACATGGTTGTTCAGTTATCGGTTCTACAGACTCGGCTTGCGGCCAGGGTTACGAAGCCCGTATCGGTAAACGGTTCACGGCTACGTGGGAAAAACAAGGCCTCGTTTGCCTGATGGCTTCGCTTGATGGCGGATACCTCACGCAAAGGCGCAACTTGTCACGCCATAGCCTCTGGCGACGGCGGACTTGTCACGCCATAGCCCCATGGGCGAAGGCGGAAGGTCGCAAAGGAAGAGGGCCTTCGGCGGTGCTGAGTAGCCTTTATTACCTGATCGATGAGAAGGCATGAGGGGAGGTATCGAGCTGAGAGAAGAAGCTCGCTTCTTCTCTCTGCTCGAGCCCTCCCCGGCAAGTTCCGCAACCGCGGAACTCCTCTGCCCCTTGCAGAGGTGCCTTCTCATGGATCCCCTCATGGGCTATCACTATAGCGAAGCCTTCCCCTTGGCGTTCTTTGCGCCTTTTCGTGAGCCAACGTCGGTCAGCCTGAGCAGTCACGACAACGATTCAACCCAACAATTCCTGAATCTGTGGATAAAAAGGGCGCAGGGCATTGGGCGTTGGGCATGGAGCATAGGGTTTTCATTTATCGGTTATCAGTTCAAAAGCTCAAGGGCTGAGAGATTGATAGTGGAGACTGCCGCTATTATTGCCAATTGAGAAAGAACGATAATTACGTTATATTAAAAAATATTTATGAAATTCACATCATAGTTTTCGCAGGGAGAAAACATGACTGACACCATGAAATACCTGGAAACGATCATTCAAGAAACGCAAAAGCCGGAAGCGGAAATCATGGCCCAGGCATTCCAGACCGGTGTGCGCCAGATGTGGCGCGAACGCGTTCTTGGCCAGTATTTGCGGGGGAAAATCGATCGAAATAAAGCCATCGAACTCACGGGCATCGATTGGGTAGAGTTGGCTGAACGCCAGCACAAAGCAATGATGGAGGATCTGGCGTGGGCCCTGGAAAACTGAAACCTGCCGTCGCAGATTCCGGCCCACTGATCCACCTAAATGAAATCGGCTGCCTTCCAGCCCTGCGCATTTTTGAAGTTCTCTATATTCCCGGCGCCGTACTGTTTGAAACAGTGGGACAGAACCGCATCTCCCAAAATGACCTGCGCTCGCAAACCCATGTTCAAGAATTTTCTCTGCCTCAATCTGAGATCGACAAATTCATATAAGACAACAATCTGACCGAACTCCATACCGGCGAACAGGAATGCCTTTTTCTGTGCCGACAGAGGAAAATAGAGACTCTGCTTACCGACGACATGGCGGTCCGGAGTGTTGCAAGGCTTCTGAACCTGGTTCCTGTTGGCTCGTTAGGTATAATCATTGCCGCCTGCAGGAAAGAAATAGTCTCTTTACAGGAAGCCGAACATTACATAGCAAGCCTTTACGATGTGAGCAGCCTTTTTGTTACCCGGGACATTGTCGATCTGGCAATCAAAGAGCTTCGCAAGCATGTCAAAGCCGAATTTTAGTGCGCCTGTCCTGATAAGGGCCTGTTACCCTCACACAATCGACCTTTCAGTTCCTGGTCTCCACCTCTAGAACACAGTCTGCATGGTTCTCAGTTATCGGTTCTACAGACTCGGCTAGCGGCCAGGGTTATAGGAATTCCTATCCACAGATTCCACAGATTTTCACAGATTTTAGGAGGGCTTCGCTGGACCTGCAGCCCGTGATAAGAACGATGTGAAGACTCCTCTGCCATGTGCAGAGGAGTCCCGCCTTCGCGGAACCTGCCGGGGAGGTATCGACCAGTAAGAACAAGCAAGCTTCTTCTCACTGCTCGCTACCTCCCCTGCTGCCTTCTCATCGATCTTGATCATAGGGCTGCTTGGCACTGTCGAAGACCTTGCTCTCTGGCCAACAGAGTCTGGATCCTGCGGGCACCTTGAATACTCTTTAAACAGGGATACCGCAATCACATGATAAACAGGCAATATCATAGATTGCTGCCAAGCAATATGGGGAGGGTTTGAGGGCCACAAGGAGCTTGCTCATTGTGGTACTCGAACACTCCACATATGCACGATGGCAACATCGTGCCAGGCCGCCAGGCGGCCCTTGCCAGCCATCCCTCTATCATCCCTGCGATTCTATAATCTGTGTTAATCTGTGTAATCTGTGGATAAAAAGGGCGCAGGGCGCATGGCATTGGGCGTTGGGCATGGAGCACTTGGGTTTGTTGAGTTATGACTGATTGCTTGTCACTTCAAAAGTTCAGGTAATCTGTGGAAAAGGGCGCAGGGTTATCAGTTATCAGGAGAGCTTGCAGCAGGATGCCGCTCCCATAGAACGACGACTGATGCCAATGAATAGATGGGAAATATCGGGGATTGCGGGCAAGCAATATGGGGAGGGTTTGAGAGCCGCAAGGAGCTTGCTCATTGTGGTACTCGAACACTTCACATATGCACGATGGCAACATCGTGCCAGGCCGCCAGACGGCCCTTGCCAGCCATCCCTCTATCATCCCTGCGATTCTTAAATCTGTGTTAATCTGTGTAATCTGTGGATAGAAACCTGTGGATAGTGATCTGTGGACCCTAATCTGAGGACAAGAACATGAAAGACCAGCGAACATACCGCATTATCGGCGCAGCGATGGAAGTTCACAGGGAACTCGGGCAGGGCTTTCTCGAAGCTGTATATCAGGAGGCATTCGAAAAAGAACTCACCCTGCAGCACATCCCATTCAAGGTCCACCCAGATGTGGCAATCACCTACAAAGGCCAACTCCTGGAAAAGACCTACCAACCGGACTTCGTATGTTTTGATGAAATCATCGTCGAGATCAAGGCGCTTGCCGACTTATCCAGTACTGAACAAGCTCAACTCATAAACTATCTCAAAGCAAGCGGCCTAAAAATTGGCCTTCTTATCAACTTTGGCGCCGCATCCCTCCAGTACAGACGATTCGTATTCTAAATCCAACCTTTCCAAACCACCAATCTGTGTAATCAAGATTCGTGGTTTACGCTCCATGGTCAACGGAATTACTACGTTGTCACATGATAAAC
>JAFDGZ010000141.1 GCA_019309045.1 Deltaproteobacteria bacterium
TCCCAGCTCTTGCTTACTCGTAGAATGCCTGCACCGGGGCTACCCATATTTCCACGTGCACTTTGAAGGTGCCCGTCCTCATGGTGATGAGACAGATGCGGTCGTCCTTGTGATAGAGAAGCATGGTGCGGGGATATTTTAGAGTGGCCTGAAGGTTCCAACCCTGGGCCCTGAGCTCCCTCTGGAAAAACTGCACCAGGGAATCATAGTCTACATTGCCATCGTACACCATGAGCCCTGTGGCCAGCCCTGGAGCTGAATACACGAAAGACTGCCTCTGATCCATGGTAAGCTCCCTGGGCACTGGCACATCAGGAAACTCGTGGCTGGTTATTATGGGTGATGCTTCTCCCTGATCCAGCTCACCGCTGTTGGAATTGATGGTTTTGGTGCAACTCCAGGGCAGGGCAAGGAACAGAAAGGCAATGAAGACAAGAGTGAAAGGTCTCTGGTGATAATGATTGCTGGGCATTGCGCTCTCCCGGGCTGGTAAGTTGGCTTCATGTTGAGGAATTTTCAGGTTGTTCACTCTTATAGGCCGTCAAATGATTGGAGTCAAGGGTTACCAGAGCTCCGGGGTGCGAGTTGCCAGTTACAGATTGCAGTGTCCGGGAATGCGAGCAGGCAAGCGGCGGGTACAGAGACCGGCCCTATAAAAAACGGGTACAGGGCCCAGGGCGCACGGCGCACGGCGCACGGTGATCAGCCATATTGCCGTGATACCTGCTGATAACTGATATCCCTATTTCCTTACCTCGAGCCCAAGCCAGCGGGCTGCCCTGGCAAGAGACCTGTCGAGCGTCCAGAACACAGCCTCCTGTCGCGCAGCAACCGCCAGGTGGAGTGCATCTGGAGCCCGCAATGGATGTTTCATGACCATAATCCAGGCAGTTGCCTGATAGAAATCATCTGATAATACAGCAACGGCCTGCAAGGCGCCCGTGCTGAGATGTCGATCGAGTGCTGTCATTGTCCTGTGCGCATCCGCTTCACTCATTTCTCTGTGCCTGCACTTTCTGCAAAGCAGAGAAGCGAACTCAGCGCGCACGAGTGGACTGATGATGAGGGAACCGACAGGAAGCAGACGCAGTTTGCGTTCCACCGCTTCGCTCGTTGCCTCCGGCAAGTAGTAGGGGACCAGAAAGGATGTATCCAGGTAGTGCAGTTGCATCAGTATCTGGAGTCTTTACGCATGTTGATGAGCGTCTGAGAGGGTGACGGTCCTTTCAAGCAAATACTGTCCCTGAACTCTTTCATGCTCGGCAAACCTGCAGCATGGGCCAGAGGTTTCAGGACAGCAACAGGCTTTCCTCTGCGCACAATGAGGACTTCGTCTCCCTGTTCCACGCGGGAAAGCAAAGCCGACAATTTTGCCTTGGCCTCTCTGACATTTGCCTGGATCATATGCAGCTCCGATGTGACTACATTATATGGTTACATAAGAACACAGACCAATCCTGCTGTCAAGGGGAAATGCGGGGTATTGGTTATGGGCGCAGGGCATGCGGGGTATTGGTTATGGGCGCAGGGCAATTAGGCTGGAAAGCTAGGAGGCTAGGAGGCTAGGAGGCTTTTAAATTGGCATCAGACATTCGTAGACATTTTGTCTGGTCGACCCGGCTTCACCAGGACTACGCCGCGCCAGGGCCTGGCGAGGAGAGATTGGGCCCAGGAATGAGCTCGCTGCAAAGCTCAACAAATCACACTCAAACAACTATTGCGCAAAGCGCTGTCGCCTCCTAGCCTCCTAGCCTCCCAGCCTTTGAGCCTCCAGGCTGCGCCTTATGATTGAATTGCCTGGCTGAATCTACTATGATGCAGCAGGAAGCTGGAAAATCGTCTACAAAAGGAGTGAACTGATTTCATTGTCAGGCAAAGATGACCCGCAGGGGGAGAAGGCGCTGGCGCGGTACTGGCAGGGACAGCGAAGATGCCGTCACTGCCCGGCGGCAGCCTGTGAAGGCAGAAGGCAAGCCTTTTACAGAATTCGACCTGTGTGACGCGGTACAGCAGGGAATAAGAGACGCGGGTTTTCTCAGGTGCACCCCCATCCAGGAGCTCACCCTTCCCATCACCCTGGAGGGCCGGGATGTTGCAGGCCAGGCCCAGACAGGTACAGGGAAGACAGCCGCCTTCCTCATCACTATATTCGAACGTCTGCTCAGGATGCCGAAAAGAAAGGCCGGCATGCCCTCGGCCCTGATCCTGGCGCCCACCCGGGAGCTCACCCTGCAGATATACCACGATGCGCAGATTCTCGGGGCTCACACCGGCCTCAACATGATGGCTGTATTCGGCGGCATCGACTATCAGCGGCAGGCAGCCCAGCTGCGCCAGGGAACTGACATTGTGGTGGCCACTCCGGGCCGGCTCATAGACTACATGAAGAAAAAGGCCTTTCTGCCGCAGAGAATCAAGATACTGGTGGTGGACGAGGCAGACAGGATGTTCGACATGGGCTTCATCAAGGATCTCAGGTACATCCTCAACCGTCTCCCTCCCTATGACCAGAGGCAGTCTCTGCTGTTTTCCGCCACTCTGTCGGCGCGTGTTATTGAGCTGACCTATCGCTATATGAATCTGCCGGAAGAGATTTATGTGACCCCTGAAGAGGTAACCGTCGACGCTGTAGACCAGTCGGTCATACATCTTGCCAAAAATGAAAAGCTTTCTCTGCTGCTGGGACTGCTGTCTCGGGAAGAATGGACCAGGGTTCTCATTTTTGTCAACACCAAGGCCGGCGCAGAATGGCTTGCCGCAAAATTGAAGGCCAATGGGCACGCGGCCCAGGCCCTTACTGGCGATTTGAATCAGCGCAGGCGGCTGCGGCTGGTGAATCGCTACAGGCAAGGAGACCTGAAGATACTGGTGGCCACAGACGTGGCTTCCCGCGGCCTTCATGTGGAAGATATTTCCCATGTGATCAATTACGACCTGCCGCAAGACCGGGAAGACTATGTGCACCGGATCGGCCGCACTGCCCGGGCAGGAAAATCAGGCAAGGCAATAAGCCTGGCATGTGAAGAGTACGTCTATTCGCTGTCCGCCATCGAGGAATACATCGGCGAGAGAATTCCGGTCATATGGCCGTCTGACGACTGGTTTCTGCCTGACCGCGCCAAATCAATCAGCAAAGCACCCCGCAGGGCAAGACGCGGCAGAGAGAGAGAGGCTGCAGCATCGAGAAAAAGGCGAGGCCCCCGGAAGAAGACCGGCAGACCCGCAGGAGCATCTGCTTCTCAGACCTCGAAGCCTGCCGGCAAAGCGCAGAAACGCTCATCCCGCCGAGGCAAGCGAAGCCGCAGCCGCAGAGGCCCGGCAGGGCAAGGGCAGCAGCAAGCCAGGCAGCGTGATTGAGCAGTGCACCCGAACTCCCCACCCCTCTGGATTCCAGGCGCAGTTTATGCAGCATTTGTGGCAGGGACAATGCCCTGTGGCGCTAACCCGGCCTCATGCCTGCTCGTTTCGCATCCCCGCCAGGCAGCATAGACAGCAGCGAAAGAATCACCTGCAGCAAACTGCTGGAACGTGGAGAAACTGCCGCGCCAGCATGCGGCCACTGAACATTGGCTAGATGGGCTGTTCTCTGCCTGGCCAACCGCACAGCACCAGCAAGCTCCTGGCGGTCGGCTGCTGATGCTTCCAGCGACCACCGGGGCAACTGGCCGGCAGGGTGCCGGCTGCCATTCCCCCTGTTTCAACCATTGAGGAACCCGCAAGACAGTGGTACAGGTACAAATCCTGGCCTGCTTCTTGCTTGGCGTTCTGTGGGGAGTTCTGACAGGTGGAGTGTGAGCTATTTTTTGCCCACTGGTTCTCGAGACTATGAGTGAATTCCAACCCATTCGATTTGGTAAATACCTGCTTCTAGACAAGATTGCCGTTGGTGGAATGGCGGAACTCTATGTTGCCAAGCTCGAAGGGGTGAAAGGCTTCGAAAAACCTGTGGCCATAAAGAAATTGCTGCCCCACCTGGCTCAGGATGAAAAGCTGGTGAGCATGTTTATTGAAGAAGCAAAGCTCGCCGCCCTGCTCACTCATCCAAACGTGGTGCAGATCTACGATCTCGGCAGCCTTGAAGGCACCTACTTTATTGCCATGGAATATCTCCACGGCAAGGATCTGCGCGCCCTGACCAACAAGGCCAGGGCCAAACAGCAAGCTCTGCCGCTGACGCACGCCCTGTACATCATGTCGCAGGTATGCGCCGGCCTTGACTATGCTCACAATTTGAAGGACCTCACTGGAAATCCGCTCAATCTCATCCACCGCGATGTGAGCCCTCAAAATATACTGGTGACTTACCAGGGGGAAGTCAAGGTAGTGGATTTCGGCATAGCCAAGGCAGCCAGAAGCACCACGGGGACCCAGGATGGAGTGATCAAGGGCAAAGTGGCCTACATGTCGCCGGAACAGGCTGGCGGCAAACGCATTGACCACCGTTCGGACATCTTTTCCGCAGGAATCCTGCTCTATGAGATGGCCACAGGCAAGCGAATGTTCAGGGGCACCGATCTGGAAATTCTCGACAAGGTGCGCGCCGGAATGTTCCAGCCTGCTGAACAGTTGAACCAGGACCTGCCGCCGCACCTCTACACCATCCTGCATCGGGCCCTGGCCGTGGACAGGGATCTGCGCTATCAGTCCTGCGCCGAAATGCTCAATGAACTTGAAGAAGCCTTTTCCATGTGTCCGGTGCGGCCCAGTGCGAAGCTTCTGGCGCAGTACATGCACGAGCTTTTCGAAGACGAGATGGAAAAGACCCCTACCGTGTTCCGCAGGGCCGATGCTATGCTGCCGGGCGGACCGCAAGCAGGCGCTGCCGCTGGAGGAGATGCTGGAAGTCAGGCGGACAGCCTCGAAGAAACCAAAACCATTTTTGCCGGCAATATTTCCCCGGGGTCTTTGCGCGGCAGGTTGAGGTTGGGCGCCTGGGCAACAGCTGTGCTTGGCCTTGCCATGCTTGCGGCAGTTCTGCTCGGACGCCAGCAGGCTCAGGAACCGCAGCCCGCCCAGCAGCAGGCTGTGGCAGCAGAACCGGCCCAGAGTACAGCTGCTGTGGAGGAACAGGTTCCGGCAGCAAGCGCCGAGGAGCAGACTCCCACAACCGGGGAAGCTGAGCCAGAGAGTGAAACCACTGCGCCGCCGCCAGGCCAGGAGACAACCGTGGTGGACAGGGCTGTAAGCGCTCTGGAAAAGCAGCAGTATGCCCTGGCTGTTGAGCTGTTTCAACAGGCCCTCGAGGAGAGTCCCGATAGTGTAGCCGCCTTTGCGCCACTCTATGGTGAAGCCCTGAGAGGCGAGGCAGTGCGGCTGCTGGAAGCAGAGCCCCAGCAAGCCAAAGCTCTGCTGGAAAAAGCGGCAGAGATTGAACCAGACAGGGCGAGAACCTACTTCTTGCTGGGAAAACTGAATACCAGGTTGAAGAAATATCCTGAGGCCATAAGGAATTACCAGAAAGCTCACGAACTGGAGCCCCGGTTTGCCAAGGTCTTGTTCAACCTTGGCTTCGTCTATTTTAAAGTGAATGACTACGCAGCAGCGGAGGAGGCCTTTTCAGAGGTAGTCAGCCTTGCACCTCCATACCTGGACGAGGCTTATTTCAATCTTGCCATGGTCCAGAAATTGCAACACAAGAACCGAGAATGTGTGCAGAATCTGAAACGAGCTCTGGAGGTCAATCCTGAAAATGCTAAAGCGAAAAGGTATCTTATTCGCCTCAAGACGCAGCTGCGCCACCTGCGAAAGAGCCGTCAGCATCAGCGCCGCGCCACTGATCATCAGCGCTATTTTACTGCTCAGTTTTGTCAGCAGCTGTACTTATTTCGACAAAGTGTCTGAACTCTTGCCCCCCAATCCATTTGGACCCACTGAAACAGTATGGCCGGCAGAAAACGATTTCCAACACCATGTGGCCTGCTCTGGAGAAACCCTGCTGATAATCGCCAAATGGTATACGGGCAGCCCTAGAAACTGGCAGGCCCTGGCCCGGACAAATCCGGAGCTCGATCCTGTTCATCTCAAGATCGGTGACAGCGTCAGGATCCCTTTGCACCTGCTGCGCACCACGGCGCCCATGCCCGAGACCTTCGTGGCAAGCCAGGCGAAGAAATCGTCAGTGGCAATTGCCCTGGACTCTCCAGAAAAATCGGTTGACAGGTATTTTGTGCATCGGGTCCGCTGGCCAGGAGAAACGCTCATAACCATAGCCAGATGGTATACTGGAGATCCAGAAAACTGGCAGTCTGTGGCCCAGGCAAATCCCTCCCTCAATCCCGACCACATCAACATCGGGGACACCATCAGAATTCCCCGCCAGCTGCTGAACACCAGCGCCCCCATGCCCGAGGCCTTTGTGGCTGCATCTCTGCAGAAAACTCCGGCAGCACCTCAACCTGCCAGGCCCGCCCCAGTTAAACCGGAGGAACCAGAGGAGGTTGAACTGTTCGGGCCGAAGTAAGAAATGGTGCCTGGCAATGGGCATCCGGCTTCGCCGGGGTTATCGGTTTTCAGTTATCAGTTTTATCGGTTATCAGTTGTCAGTTATCAGTTATCAGTTATCAGTTGTCAGTTATCGGGGTAGAGGACAGCGCTTCGCGCCATCTCAGTCTGATCCTCCACCTGTCCTGAGCCCGTCGAAGGATGCGCCCTACCCGTCGCACCATGCGCCCAATGCCGGTTATTATTATCCGTGCCGTCCGTGTCGAAAAGAATTCGGTCCACAGAACATGGCACAGAACGAAGATGGCGCAAAGCGCTGTCGCCTCCCAGCCTCCTAGCTTCCCAGCCTCCTAGCCTTTCCCCCTGCGCCCCACCTGTCCTGAGCCTATCGAAGGATGCCTGATGCCTCAAATAGCCGATAACCTGGCGCAACCAGAGGCGGAGACGGACGGCTCTTCGCTTTCTTTCTTGACAAGTTGACAAGAAAAATATAATTTTGAAATAAAAAATGACCGGGACAAAAGATATGGAGACGCTAATTGGAAAAGGTTAAAAAGGGGGAGCAGATTGTCATCAGCTACGGCAAGAAGAGGGAGAAGATTGCAATGATTGTCCCCTATCCACCCCATTTTGACAAGCCAGAAAGGAAGATTGGCCTTCTGAAAGGACAAGCTTCGTGCACAATCTATGATGATTTCCATATGAGCGATGAAGAGGTGCTGGATTCGTGAACCTGCTTCTTGACACTCACACTTTCTTGTGGGCCCTGTTTGCCCCAGAAAGGCTGAGTGAAACGGCGGCCAGAGCGATAGTTGCACGGAAAAACGAGGTGTCGGTCAGCATAGTCACCTTTTGGGAAATTTCGCTTAAATATGGGTTGGGGAAGCTCGAGTTAAAGGGGGTGCGACCGGAAGATTTGCCAGATTATGCAACCCAGATGGATCTCGAACTGATAGGAATCAGCCCATCCGAGGCCGCTAGTTTTTATAAACTTCCAAGGCTGCTGCACAGGGAACCCTTTGACCGGCTTATAATATGGCAGGCTATTCAACGACAAATGACATTGGTAACCAGAGACCAGGCATTCGAAGCGTATCGAGAATTTGGTCTCACCACTTGCTGGTAATTCCAGGTCTCGAATTGCCAATTAAACGAGTAATGATAATCAAGGCATTGGGCGCAGGGCGCAAGGCTCATGGCAAAGATTGCGCGAAGCGCTGTACTATACCCTGATAACTGAGAACTGATAACTGATAACCCGGCGCAGCCACAGGCGAAGCCGTACACCCTGCACCTGATAGCTGACAACCCTGACAAACTCCTTGCTTTCCACATTTGGCTGTGATAGGAAATCACCGTTCTCTTGCTTCAGTTTCAGCATACCTTTCATCGGGGCGTAGCGCAGCCTGGTCAGCGCACCTGCCTTGGGAGCAGGGGGTCCCCGGTTCAAATCCGGGCGCCCCGACCATTCCCTTCCTGTTGATTATCTCACCACGCACATGAGACGAGTTGAGAGCTGCCGCAGGCGAAACCGGACGCCCTAACCAGTCAACCAATTGATAGTGGAGAAGACTGGCAAAATGAGCTAGACTAGGCGGAAATTCCACGGTGCTAAAGATTGCCTTCGGAGGAAGATGCCCATGCAGGGATACGGGGTGGTTTTCGAGCACGAAATACTGTTCAGGGACATCGATGCCATGGGCCACGTGAACAACGTGACATTCGTGGCCTTCATGGAAGACGCGCGCATGAAGTACTGGAAGGCTCTGCGGCAGAAGACCGGTCTGAAAAAAATCAATTTTATTCTGGCCGAAGTACGCTGCATCTACAAGAGTCCGGCTTACCTTGGCGAGACCCTGCGGATCGGCATCAGGGCATGCCGCCTGGGGGGCAAGAGCTTTCACTTCGAATACCGCATGGAAGAGAGCAAGAGCGGCCGGTTGGTGGTGGAAGGAAGTTCTATACAGGTCATGTACGACTACCAGCAGCAACAGTCCGTTCAGATAGACGAGGCTACCAGGCAGGGAATGGCAGCCATAGAAGGAGTTCCCCTGGAATCTCTACAGAGTAGAAATTCACCCGGGTCGTAGAGCAGTAAACAGGCCGTGTACTGATCTGGAAAGCACATGAAGGCAAACACCATCATTGCCCGAGCCGCGTTTCTGGCTGCCATGGCCACGCTTGTTCTTTTCCTGTGGCCGGGAAATACAGCATGCCAGCCAGTGACGCCGCCCCTCACCGTGGTGATTGATCCGGGACATGGCGGCAGAGATGCAGGCGCCAGCGGCCTGAGCGGGGTTGTGGAAAAAGAGCTCACGCTTGCCCTTGCCAGGGAACTGGCAGCAGTTCTCGAGAAACAGGGCACGGCCAGGCCGGTGTTGACGAGACAGGACGACTATGCCCTCTCCCTGGACGATCGCGCCGGCATAGCCAACCACAGGAACGGCGATCTGTTCATCAGTCTGCATCTGGGAAACGGCTTTAACCGAAATGCCCAGGGTTTCACTATATATGCCTGGTCACCAGCTGCAAGGCCCCTGGATGCGGCTGGCGCTCGAGACGCCACTGCCTGGGACTGGGGTCAGCTGCCCTACTGGGAGCAGAGCCGCAAGCTGTCAAAGCTGGTCAGGCAGCAAATGGCAGGAGTACTCCACTGGCCAGGCCAGGCAACCGCCCAGGTAGATCTCTATTTGCTGGCCAGGGTGCGAATGCCGGCAATCCTCATCGAACTCGGCTCTGTGAGCAACCCGGCAGAAGCGGCCCAGTTGAAGCAGCCGGACTTCCAGCGCAAGCTGGTTCAGGCGATTGCAGCTGCCATTGCAGAATACCGTGCCCTCCTGCACGCCAAACCGTAAAAGAGAGTGGTTGAAAGGCGCTGGCTGCCTGCTCTGCCAGTTCAGCTGCGACCACCAGCAACTGATAACTGAACCAACTGATGAAGCGCCTTCCTCACATTTTGCTTGTAAATCCATGGATTTATGATTTTGCGGCTCATGATCTCTGGGCCAAGCCGCTCGGTCTGCTCACCCTGGGTGGGCTGCTGCGGGCGCACGGCTATCAGGTGAGGCTGCTCGACTGCCTGGATGTGCACGAGCCGAAGATGAGAGAACAGGCCGGCTTCAAGCCTGCCACGCGGCGCTCTTATGGCACCGGCAAGTTTTACCGCAGGAAAACGGCAAAGCCGCCGCCCCTGCGCCAGGTGGCGCGGCCGTACTATCGCTTTGGCATCTCCTCGGAAATTTTTGTGGAAAGGCTGCTCTCAGGACCAGAGCCGGATGTGGTTCTGGTTACCTCTCTGATGACCTACTGGTATCCGGGGGTCCAGGAAGCAATCAGACTGGTAAAGAGCCATTATCCTGAAACACCAGTGGTGCTGGGCGGCATCTATGCCACTCTGTGCCAGGAGCATGCCCGACGTTGCAGCGGCGCTGACCACGTTGTGGCTGGAGCAGCGGAAAACCGCCTCATCGCCCTGCTGCAGGAGCTCTCCCGCCAGCCGGCTCCTCTGCAGCAACCTGCCCGGAGCCCTGACAGTCTGCCGGCCATGGATCTGGAGGCTCCCCTCGACTATGTCTGCATACTCACCTCGCGCGGCTGCCCCTATCACTGTCCCTATTGCGGCGCCGGCCTGCTTTTTCCGGGATTTGTCCAGAAAAATCCCCTGGCAGTTGTTGATGAGCTGCAGCACTGGCATGAAGGATTCGGGGTGACAGACGCGGCTTTCTACGACGATGCCCTGCTGCTGAACGCCGAGCAGCACCTGCTGCCTATGCTGGCAGAGGTTCGCCGGCGCAAGATGCAGCTTCGCCTGCACACACCCAATGCTCTGCATGTGAGTCAGTTGAGCGCCAAGGTGTGCCAGGCCCTTTTCAACAGCGGTTTTGTTACCATCCGCCTGGGATTGGAAACAGCAGAGGCCCGACGGCAGCAACTGCTGGGCCGCAAAACCACTGTGAGAGACTTCAGCCGGGCAATGAACAACCTGCAGCAGGCAGGTTTTCAGCCGGAACAGATCGGCGTCTACCTCCTTTGCGGCCTTCCCGGGCAGAAGCCTGAGGAAGTGGCATATTCCATAGACATAGTGAAAGACCACGGGGCCAGGCCCTACCTGGCCGAGTATTCGCCAATTCCGGGCACAGCCCTCTGGCCCGCAGCAGTGCGCTCGTCGCCTTTTGATCTGCAAAACGAGCCTCTCTATCACAACAATTCCCTGCTGCCCTGCAGAAGCAGCCATTTCGGCCTGGATGAACTGCAGCGCTTGAAGGAGAGATGCAGGGCAGCGTAGGGCATCCTTCGACGGGCTCAGGACTGGTGGGGCATAGGGCATGGGGTTGATACAGCGCTTCGCGCCATCTCTACTCCATGCTCTATGCTCTATGCCTTTTTCGTGGAGGAATAGCCGTGGAAGTCACTTTTCTTGGTGTGGGTGAAGCCTTTGACGAGAGGGTGGCCAATACGGCCATACTCGTCCGGGTTGCAGCAGGTGGAGAAGGCACTGCGCTGCTGCTCGATTGCGGCTTCTCGGTGCCGGCCAGATTCTGGGAGCTGCGGCTCGGCCCCGACGAACTGGACGGGGTATGGCTGTCTCATTTCCATGCTGATCACACTTTTGGTTTGCCAGCACTGCTGGTTCGCTTCTGGGAGGAACGAAGGCGCAAGGATTTACACATCCTGGGTCAGAAGGGAGTACAGCAATTTACAGAAAGTTGCATCGAGCTGGCCTATCCAGGATTCCTGCAAAGACTCACCTATGCCCTGCGCTTTGTAGAAGTTGAACCGGGTCAGGCTGTCAGCACTCTGGGGTGTTCCTGGAGCACTGCTGTAAATGACCATTCGCAGCGCGACCTGGCCCTGCGTCTGACAGCTGCAGGCAAATCTCTTTTCTACAGCGGCGACGGCCGTCCTACCCCGGAAACAACCGCCCTGGCTCGCGGGGTGCAGCTCCTCATACACGAGGCTTTCAGGGTGCGCACCCCGGTGGCGGGGCACGGCACCGTGGCAGGATGCCTGGCAATGGCTGAATCGTGCCAGGCAGAACAGCTTGCCCTGGTGCACATCCACAGAGAGGTGAGAAGAGAACGGCTGGCAGCCATCAGGGAACTGGCAGCAGCAACGCCTGGTGTGAAAGTGCTCGTACCAGAACCGGGTGAGCGGCTGATGATCTAGTTGTCGATTATTTATGGGGCGCAGGGCG
>JAFDGZ010000142.1 GCA_019309045.1 Deltaproteobacteria bacterium
GGCAGGGAAACAATGAATACCGCAGTGCCAATAACCGTAGCTGCAAGCCCCACAGGCCTGAGAACGATAAGGTCAAAGGTCATTCCTTCAGCGGATGTCTCGCCGGAAAAGGTTCTGCGCTCCACAGCCATCAGGGGACTGGCTGTCATGGCCAGTATCACCAGGACAGCTGCCAACATCACCAGAGGTTTTCGTTTCATGGTCTGCATGGGGGTTCCTCCTTCTGCAAAGTGCCCGGGCCGTAATGGAAGATGGCCTGCGCCAGATTTTGGATATTATATCATTACTACACCTTAATTTCATATGCAAATAATATTCCTTTGACAACAAACTCCGTGCCAAGCCCGGGGGCTCCCTGTTTTTTCTGGACTTCATGAATTTTAATGGATACATTAATTTCAGAGTTGCAAACAAAAAACATCATTTTGCATAATTATCCAGACTGCAAAGGAGCAATAAAATGACCACTACACCACAACACTGCCCGGGGTGGGAATCATTCAAGAACCTGAAGTCATTTGTCTGCAAATGCACGAGCTGCGGTGCAGAAAAAGAGATCTTTTCAGACGAATTCAACAAGTCCCACACCTGCCCCAAGTGCGGAGCCGAGATTGATTTTGCCTCATGTACCTTTGAGGCAGGGGCCAGCACCCCTTCGCCGCGCTAACAGGCGACTCCTTGGAGCTATTATCGCTTTGGCCTGTAAATCTGGCCGAACCAGGAAACGGGGCAGCCATTCAGCGCGCCTTGCAAACTCGAACAGTAGAACTGCGGATAGTTTGCAGGGTGCCTGCTACCAGGCGCTCCGTATCGTAGCCGGCATGAAAGGTGTTGATATTGGGCGCCCCCACGCGGCCGATGCTGTATGTGAACCATTCCAGTGCTAGAATCGTATTGAGAAAGCGCTGGAGTGGTTGGTTGGTTTCTGGTGTCTGCAGCAAGTACAGCCAATCCATAAAAGCGGCAGGCAGTGAATCGCTGCCAGCCGTTCCTTGCTGCAGCCAGATGATGCGCGCAGAGAACATATCCCTCAGTACGGGTGCAATTTCTACTGCCCTCCTGGCACTGTCAAAATCATCTATCAGAAAGACTATGGTATCACCGGGACGGGTGATGAAATAATGAGTATGACAGTATTCCTCGATCCCGGTAAAATGAGCAAGGCGGTTGAACTCGTACATTTTGTAAACAGCGAAACGCGCTGCTATCTTGGCCCAGCCACAGCCCAGGAAAAAAGTCTGCTGGCTCCTGGCCCACTCCCCTGCCTGGCTGACAAGTGGCTGATAAAAACTGGGGGCAAGCAAGGTGCGGGTATGTTGCCAGAGGACTTGCCAGTCCATTTCTACGGAGGCCGCCCGCACGAGCGTCAATAGAACTGCCCAGAAACTCTTCGTCTGGGCAACGTCGTGATGATAACCCACATATTGTTTGGCCATCTCATCATCATAATTGGAGTATTGCAGCTCTTTGACCGGCGAGGCATATATGGGCCAGAGGTTAGTTGCTATTTGGGCTAGAGGACTTTGAGGATTGTCCGTTATTGCCGCCAGCTCAGCTCCAGCTGCTAAAGCGCGTTGACTTGCTTCGAGCACCCGGGGAGTGTAACCGGAAACGCTGATGGCAATGAGGAGGTCTTTCTTGCCAAGATCAGGAGCAGCGCGGCTGGCCTCCAGAGCCGGCAGTGCCTCGATGGGCCTGTGCTGCTCTATGAGCCACTGGCCAAACAGAGCAGCACAATAGGAATCACCTGCACCCGTGATGATTACCCTGCCGCCATGGACAGGCCACTCTGGCCGGGAAAGTTGCTGGTGCTGGAGAGCTATGCTCTCCTGTTCCAGGATTTCCTGGTAGATGTATTCGTCCTGCAGCATGATTCCGCCTGATGAAGAAAAATTGTCTCCAGCCTAGCTGCAGCTCATGGTTATGTCAAGAAGGTGCGGCTTGTAGAGGAGCTAGTTGCAGTGGACGCCAAACTGACAGGTCTGCAAACCCGGAAAGGCAGGATAGACTGATTTCTTGGCTAGAGTAGACTAGCATTGTCGACAATAAGCCTGTAATGCTCATACTTATTTGATACATGAATTAATAGAAAAGTTCATCTATTCAGTCTGGCGGCACTAGATAACAGGTTGAGGAAAGAGGGGGTTCACAAGTTCCTGCCATTTGACAATGAACAGCTATCGAACCATATTGCGGCAGGGTCTCATCTCCGGCGTCCGGAAGGGAATGCACGGCTTCGTCTGGATGATGAAGATTCTGGTGCCAATTTCCTTTGCCACAGCTCTTTTGGCCTGGAGTGGGCTGATTCACAAGCGCAACCATCTGGTTCAGCCAGTGATGGATTGGCTCAGCCTGCCGGGCATTGCCGCCCTGCCATTATTGATTGGCATGCTCACCGGAATCTACGGCGCTCTCGCAGTCATGGTTGTTCTGCCGCTTTCCAAAGAGCAGATGACCCTCATAGCCATTTTCCTGCTCATTGCCCACAACCTCATTCAAGAAGGGGCCATCCAGGGAAAATCAGGACTTCATCCGCTGAAAGCCACAATATTTCGTCTGATTGCAGCCACTGTAACAGTGATGATTTCGGCACATTTTCTCCAGGTAACAGCAGCAGCTCCTGCTCATGGGATGGCAGTTGCTCCAGGTGCCGGGCCACTGAGTGCAGTGCTCAGCGCATGGCTCCTGGATACCCTCAGGCTCAGCCTCAAAATATTCGCCATCATTATGAGCGTCCTGATTCTCCTCGAGACGTTGAAAAAACTTGGCTGGATCTCCCATATAGTCCGGTTACTTCGCCCTTTATTGAGGGTGCTCGGTCTCAATCACCAGGCCGGCGTCTTGTGGATAACCGCTGCCATGTTTGGTCTGGCCTATGGAGCGGCCGTGATCGTGGAAGAGGCCCGAGAGGGATACTTGCAGAGCGAAGAACTGGAAGGGCTTCACCTGTCAATTGGCATAAACCATTCTCTCTTAGAAGACCCTAGCCTTTTCCTGGCCATGGGTTTGAGCCCTTTCTGGTTGTGGGTACCAAGGCTGATTACCGCCATGGTTGCTGTTCGTCTTCTCAGTGTGTGGCAGTCCTTTGCCAGAAGAAGAATATAAGCCGCTTATCCCCTGGGTATTCCCGAGAATATAAAGGTCAACTTCGAGCGTTCGCTGCCGGGGCCATGGAAGGCCCGCGAACTGCTCGCAATAGAAGTGATCACTGGCGTCCTCTTATTGTGGTGGAGAGGCGGAGAATTTTGCCTGCACGCAATACTTTTACTTCAAAGCGGGAGAGGCCGCCTATCCTTTGGCGAATCTCGCACCCGGTTTGCTCGTCTGTGGAAACTGCTATGCCCTGAACCTCCAGGATAATGTCCCCTCCGAGCAGTAGTTTTTCATTGCCCAGCCTTACAGGAATATTGCCCGGCTGTAGGCCGAGTCTGTAACCAGGGGAGTCTGTTGCCACCCGTTGAATCAGCAAGCCAGCTTCTTGCGGCACATTCAGGGCTTTGGCCAGCGGGCCTGAGACCAGGTAAAATTGCAGGCCGCTCCAGAATGATTTTTGCTCGAGGAGCAGCTCCCTGGCGGTGTTGATGCTGACGGCAAAGCCCAGGCCTTCTGAGCCGCCTGACTGAGTGAGTATCCGGCTGACAATGGCGATGACTTCACCGTCCATATTGAACATGGGGCCGCCTGAATTGCCTCTGTTGATTGCTGCATCGGTCTGCAGGAATTCAATGGGCAGAAGCCCCGGGCAGGCCCCTGGAGGTCTTCTGCGACCACTCAGATAGCCCACAGTGAGGGTATGTTCCATGCCGTAGGGTGCGCCGACCACGAAAACTCTGTCGCCTATATGCACCTTGTTGGAGTCACCCAGATGAGCTACTACCAGATTCGAAGGCTGCCTCTCGAGCTTGAGCAGAGCAACATCGGCCTGGGGTGCCGAGTTTACTACTTTTGCCGACACCATGGCGCCATCCGCAAAAGAGACGTTTACTTCGTCCGCCACCTGCACCACGTGAGCAGCCGTCATAATCAGGCCATCTTTGGAAATTACCACTCCGGAAGCAAGTCCCTGGGTGGCAACACCCTCCCCGCGAATCATGGTGGCGTAGCCGCGCTCTCTGGTAAGGATCAGCACTACAGAAGGGTTGACTCGCTGAAATACCTTGCTGAGGGGCTCGCCCTTGGCCGGAACGGTCAGGGAGATACAGGAAAAAACTAGAAAAAGGAAAAACAAGCCATTACGCATCAAAATTCCTCTTGAGCAACTGTTCTCGCGATAGCTTTGAGACCGTTGCCAGGGTGAGTTTTGCTTCTCTTTATTTTGCGCCCCACGGAGATCTTCTTTTCATTCAGAACCAGGACTCCTTTTTTCTCCTATGGAAACCAGGGTTTTGACAATCTCCTGACTGAAGGTTGCCAGCAGACTGCTCTCAGCGCTGGCAAGGGCCTCATAACTGTTTACTGCCAGAACCTTTCTCAAAGTAGATTCTCTGGCGATGTATACCTTTCGGCCATTTTCCCCCAGGATGCTCCAGCGAACAACCAGCACGGCACTGCCGCTGAGTTCTGCATCGAAGCGAGAGACGTCAATCACAATCTGGTAATCGAGGGTTGTATTGGCATCCCAGGGATAGGTGAGGAGTCGCTCTGTGGGCAACAGGAGAGCCAGGTTTTCAGCCAGCACTCGTCGGAAATTGTTTTCCAGAGGCTCGGCCCACACGGCGAATTCGGCAATGTGCAATTCGTTCTTGCTGCTGCGGGTTACCACCTGTGGTCGATCCAGGTAGTCAGGAAG
>JAFDGZ010000143.1 GCA_019309045.1 Deltaproteobacteria bacterium
GCTGGGTGACATTGTTCATTCCACTCCAACAGTGGTGGGGCGTCCAGCAGAAAATTATGATTTGCTCTACAGGGATGACACCTATCGGGTCTTTTATTCCAAATACAGGAGAAGACGGAGCGTAGTTTATGTGGGCGGCAATGACGGCATGCTGCATGCCTTCAACGGGGGCTTCTATGATGCCTTCAACAGGCGGTTCGACCTGAAGAGTCCTGGCTGCACCGCTGCCAACTGTGAGACTGAATTTCCCCTGGGCACTGAAATGTGGGCCTATGTGCCCTTGAACCTGCTGCCGCATCTCTACTGGTTGACTGACCCCAACTATGCCCATATTTACTACGTGGATCTCAAGCCGCGGATCTTTGATGCCAAGATCTTCAATTACAACACCTCGGATCCTGCAAATGACAAGCACCCATACGGCTGGGGAACCATTCTTGTAGGCGGCATGAGACTGGGCGGCGGCATGATCGGCACGGACAAAGACCACGACGGCACCTTTGACGCGACTACGGACGTAACAATGCAATCAGCCTATTTCGTTCTCGATATCACTGATCCGGAGTCACCCCCCCAGGTCCTGGCTGAAATTACTTTCGATGGTCTCGGCTTCACGACCAGCTATCCAACAGTGGCGGTCATGAAAAGCACCACAGATCCAGCCACTCCCAATAAATGGTATCTGGTTCTCGGCTCAGGACCCATCGGTGCCTCAGGTCCTGGTAGTACTGCACTCGAATATGTAAGCAGCGCTCAGCATGGCAGGATCTACATGATAGACCTTGGAGAGTTGGCCCAGAATCGTGTGCTCAAGGATCAATCAGGTGCAGTTCATGCGGTGGGCGGAACTCCCTTTCAGGTTCTTCCCGACAATAACTCCTATATCTCCGATCTGGTATCGGTAGACCTGGATCTCGACTACAAGACGGATGTTATCTACTATGGAACGGTTGCTGAGTCCGGATCCAGTTGGGTAGGCAAGCTGCGCAGGATAGTACTGGCTGACGACACTGACCCGGGTAACTGGACGGGGAACAGCACCCTCATCGATGTGGGCCAACCAGTGAGCGCAGCGCCTGCCGTAGCGCGAGATGGCGAAGGCCACGTCTGGGTCTATTTTGGTACTGGACGCTTCATGAATCGGGATGACGTTGATGACACTTCCCAGCAATCCTACTATGGCATCAAGGAACCCTGGGACAATGATACTGATAAGAATCCCACCTGGGCTACTGTTCTCACCTCAAACCTTGCCGACATGACCGGCGGGGAAGTGTTCGAAGGCGGCAACAAAGTGGACAATCTAGCCCTGGCCGATTTCGACGAAAATAGCAATGGTACAGTGAGCTTCTACGAGGTAATTGACACAGTTGCCGCCAAGGATGGTTGGATGCTCGATTTCTCGGGCGGCAAGGAGAGAAACCTTGGCCAGGCAGCCCTGGTTGGAGACATTGTCACCTTTACTACCTACCTCCCTGATGCGGATCCTTGTGAATTCGAAGGACAGAGTTACCTTTACGCTCTCTACTTCAAGACCGGTACCGCCTATTTGAGATCGGTCATAGGTCTGGACACCACCAACACGGATGCCGAGGGCAATCCGGAAGTCATCGACAAGACCGCTCTCGGCAAAGGGCTCACTATAACACCGAATATCCACACAGGCAGAGGCAAGGGCTCCAAGGCGTTTATCCAGAGCAGCACCGGTGCAATTCAGGTCATAGAGCAGGCCAACCCCGGAGTAACCAAAACAGGCAAGGTCTCCTGGCATGAAGAATAGAGTGTTGCCTCTGGCGCCTCGGGTGCGGCCGGAGGCAACCTCCTCTCATCCACCAGATGGCACGTTCAGGACACCTTTCTTGTAGGGCCACTACCTCACTGGGAGAAAAGCATGGCCATCAAAATTCCTTAAATGACCAAGCATATTTCTTAGCTGTTGAAACATGGCTATGTAGCTGCTTCGCGGATAATAAAAAGATGCTCTCCTCATAAGGAAGATTATGGTGGATACAGCGTATCAGTTCCACAGGTGACTTTGGTCTTGCACCAGGACCGCCGTGTATTTGCGGCAACAAAGATTTAATTCCTTCCTGGTTGAAACACTGATTATGAACTCCATTGATATTAGACATGCAGCCCGGTATTTTGCCCTCAGTGGTCCGCACCAGAAAATGACAATGATTGCCCACTAAACAGTAAACAACAACTTTTAGATTCCAGAGAATTGCCGTTTGCCGCACAATCCGCAGGAAATTTATGGTCTGTGCTGACAGCAATGTTGCCTTCTATTCGACCCCGGTTCGTGATATATTTTGAAAATCTGGTTATGCAATATGCAATGGTCCAGACATAATAATGAATATTTACTGCAATAGAACAAGAGCCAAAAGGAGACTCAACCCTATAATGGGAAAATTGCAGATCTGTATCACACTGACTTTGCTCGTCTTTCTTGTATTGGGGAGCAATATAATTGCCTCTGCCGATGTCAAACTCCTTGCTTCTGATGGCGCTCAGGACGACTGGTTCAGCTTCTCATTATCTGTGCACGGAGATGTGGCCCTGGTGGGGGCCTATGGTGACGACGACAACGGCAATGTTTCGGGGGCAGCCTATGTCTTCCGCTGGAACGGCAGCAGCTGGATGCAGGAGCAAAAACTACTTCCCTCTGATGGCGCCAAGGGTGACAAGTTTGGTTATTCGGTTTCCATCTGGAGAGATGTGGCCCTGGTATCGGCCCACGGCAACAGCGAGAATGGCAGGGATGCGGGGGCGGCCTACGTTTTCCGCTGGAACGGCAGCAGCTGGGTGCAGGAGCAGAAGCTCCTCCCTTCGGACCCCGTGGAAGATGTGCAATTCGGCCGCCCAGTATCAATTTGCGGAGACGTAGCGCTGGTGGGGGACCCTGGAGATTATCGCAATGGAGGAACCGGTTCAGGCGCGGCTTATGTCTTCCGCTGGAATGGCAGCAAGTGGGTGGAAGAACAGAAACTCATCTCCTCTGATATTGCAGGTGGTGACGCTTTCGGCGGAGGGCTTGCCGTCAACGGGGATGTTGCTCTAGTGGTGGCGTCAGGGGACGACGACAATGGAGACCACTCGGGTTCCGTCTACGTCTTCCGCTGGAACGGCAGCAGCTGGGTGGAAGAGCAGAAGTTCTTCCCTGTGGACGGCACTGTATTCACGGTGGCCATCAGCGGGGATGTTGCCCTGCTGGGGGCGCCCGGAGATGACGGCAAAGATATGTCCTCGGGGGCAGCTTACGTTTTTCGCTGGAACGGCAGCAGCTGGGTGCAAGAACAGAAACTGGTGGCCTCTGATGGCAAGCAAAATGACAGTTTTGGCTACTCGGTATCCATCAGCGGCAATTGGGCCCTGGTAGGAGCCCGTCGTGATGACGACAATGGGGAGGACTCGGGCTCGGCTTATGTTTTTCGCTGGAACGGCAGCAGCTGGGTGCAAGAACAGAAACTCCTCCCTTCTGACGGGGCAAAACTCGACTTTTATGGGAGATCAGTGGCTATCAGTGGAGATAAGATTCTGGTTGGAGCCTATCTTGACGATGACAAGGGCAATGATTCAGGTTCTGTTTATGTTTATACCCTGGCTGAAGGTGCTCCCCTGGAGCTGAGCTCCGTTGTCATCACCGGACCAACGGAGTTGAACGAGAACTCTGGTGCACAGTTCAATTGTGCAGCCTTTTACAATGACGGCACAAGCGCCAATGTGACCAACAGCGCCACCTGGAGTGAAAACTGTAGTCGGGCGCGCATCTCCAACAATGGGTTTTTCAGCACCTCTCTAGTTTGGGCCAATGAGTCCTGCTCTATCGCTGCAGCCTATGGCGGCAAATCAGGCACTCATTCTGTGACAATAATAGATACTGGAACTATGTCGATGCCCTGGATGCCCTTGCTGCTGCTCGACGATTGAGAGTGCTCCGCCCTGAGAATACAGGTTAGCACCGTCAGTAATTTCTAATTTTGCAGCCTGCGACATACTATGTTCTTACGGTGCCCAGGCAGCTGAAGAAAATGGCGGCATTGATGGGGAGAGCTGACCTACCCTTTCATATAGATTACTTACGAATCTCTGGCGGGCAAGTATGTCTTGATAGGGCAGCACTGATTTGAGGTGCAGTCAGTACAATTCCTCGGGTGACTTTGACAGCCGGCGGCAAAAGCGTATGAAGCAGCAAGGCGTGCACCTTTTGAAGAATACTTATCACCAACTTTGCTTTCTATAGCTGCGACCCTTCCAGGTATTCCTGGACGTCCCGCCCAGTAGGCATGTTTCAGTCCAGACGCCTTTGCCACAGCCACACACTTTTCCATCAAACTGCTGCCTGCGCCAGGGTGATTCTCCAGAACAAAGTTGGGTCTGAAGGCGAGAAAGCATACTGGTAGAGATGGATCGATGTCTGCTACGAATTCAGTCAGCTGCTTGATGTCTTCTTCATTTATTCCGGGTATTACCAGGATCCTGTACTCCCAGAGTTTTTCCTTGGCATGCCTGCCAACCAGCTCTGCGTTCCGCAAAATCGGTTTTGCTGATGCCCCGGTCAGGGCCAGGCAGAGTTCGTTGTCGTATGCCTTCAGGTCATAGGTGATGGATGTGGCAAAAGAGAGTACCCTCTCGAGACTTCTCTCGGTCATATAACCGTTGGTGTCAAAATTCACCCTGGTATCCGGGTTTATCTTTCTTGCCTCTGCCACCACTCTCTCTATATAGGGCAGATGAATCGTGGGCTCTCGTGGGCTCGCCGCCTGAAAAGAATATTCTGTCAGCCCCCATCAGTCTGGCAGGAGAAGAGGCAAGATTACTGAGGCATTCTGCGGCTAACTCTTTTGGATTTTCATATCCCCTCTGGTGGCACCCGTTGTCAGGATAATGAGCAATGGACCAGTTCTGGCAGTTCAAACACTTGAAGTTGCAGCCGGCCATGAATACGGTGTAGCTTTCCGGCGGCGCCGGGTGCAGAGTGGCGGAGGCCACTGTGGCCAGTGTTACCCGGCAAACCCCGGTTTCTCCCTCCAATCTATTTACTCCACACCTGTGTTCGCAAAGTTCGCAGCTTGCAAGATCATTGGCAAAATCTTCGTATATCATTTCAGCTGCCATCTTACCTGAGCCAGTGTGGTTGAATTCGTCAAGGCACAGCAATTAGAGGACAATGTCTATCAGCCTTTCTGCCAGCACATCACCAAATGCCTAATAACCACTATCGTCAACACGAGCCGCCAGGTATTCTCGCTCTTTTTCAGTAGATGCGAACACGCCCACATTGCCCAGGCGCACCAGGATCAATCCTGCACCTCTGACCGCCTCATAGGCA
>JAFDGZ010000144.1 GCA_019309045.1 Deltaproteobacteria bacterium
CATGCCATCGTAGAGTCGGTAGCTGCCCGGGTTCCTCACTTCTCCCTTGATGGTGACTTGCGGCAGCTGCTTCTTCTCCCACCTGTTGTAAACGCGCACCCTGTCCAGGTCTTGAAGGAGGGGATTGTCGTCTCTGGATCCCTGCAACATCCTGCCGAGGTTGAACTGAATGATTTCAGGATGAAGGTCAGGAGGTGCCAGGCGGATGATTTCGGCCTGCTCCATATATGATTCCGGCAACAGGGCGTCGTAAGATGGTATCAGATCGCTCACCCGCATGCCGGGCTTCAGTTCGTACTCCCGGGGGTATTTTACATTGCCTTCCAGATAGACGACCTTGTCCAGCTTTTTATAAATGGGATATATCTTGATCACATCACCATCGCTCAACAGGGTCTGCAAGTTTTTCTCGGCAGATTGTGCGGTGGGATCCAGATTGAAGCTCTTGACGACTCTCTGTTTGTGTCCCTGGATCCTTTCCACAACCACGTTTTGCAGATGCCCGATAGGCAGGAGCCCCCCGGCCATTTCGATGGCCTGGCCGATGGTCTGAGAACCTTTCATTTCATAAATGGCGGGTCTTTTTACATTGCCGGCAACGCCTACCACAGGACCGATCACCGGGATGAAGATGGTGTCTCCCGGCTCGAGTCGTGCATCTTGCCTCTTGTTTCCTTTCAGGAAGAAATCATAGAGGTCGATCTCTTTCACCTGCTGGCCGTTGCGCAACAGCCTGATGTGTCTCATGCTGCCGTTCTTGTTCGGTCCCCCGGTAGCAAAAAGTGCAGTGATTACCGTGGAGAGACTGCTCAGGGAATAGGTGCCGGGATTTTGGGCTTCACCCACCACGTACACCTGGATGGTCCGGAGCTGTCCCATGGTGATGGTCATGTCAAAGTCAGGGTAGTATTCCCTGAACTTGTGGTCCAGGTGGCGCTTCATCTCGCTGTAAGTGAGGCCGCTCACGGTCACGGCGCCAATTCTTGGCAGAATGATCTGACCGTCCCGATTTACCGTTACACTGTACGACTGCTCCACTTTGCCCCAGAGGTGGATTTCGAAATTGTCCCCGGGGCCGATGACGTAGTCGTTGCCAACAGGGATATCGGAGAGAGGTGTAAAGGCGCTGATCTCTTCTGTAAAGAAATCGTAGCCGTACTGACGCAGTTCCCTGGAGATTTCTGTGGGGATTTCTCCGGACATGATCTTTTCTACCGGGGACAACTCTTCTTCCACCTCGGCAGGGGCGGGTGGGCGCACCAGCAGTTCCTCGGGCTTGGTGAGAGGTACTGGAATATATTTAAGGATGAAAGCCCTCTCCTCAGGACTCAGGCTGTTCAGGAGATTTTGTTTGTCCTGATACCTCAAATTGGCAAAAAGGAAGATCTTGTCCTGATCCGAAATGTTCCGGAAAAAGAAGAGCTTGTCCTGGTCGCTGAGCGTGCTGAACAGATCTGCTTTGTGCTGGTCATCCAGGTTGGCAAAAAGTTTCAGTTTTTCACTTGGACTCAGACTTCGAAAAACTATGTCCTTCACCTCGGTGCTGAGATTGGTGTAAAGGGAAGCTCTTTCTTTGTCTGAAAGATTACGAAAAAGGAGAATTTTCTCCTGGTCGCTCAAGCCTTCGAACACGGCCACCTTTTCCTCGTCGCTCAGGGTGGGAAAGACCTTCAGCTTTTCCTTGAGATAGAGAGTGCGCAAAGGGGCGCCCTCGAAAGCGGGCGGCTGCACTCCAGAGGGGAATTGTTCCGGGGTGCCCGGGCCAGAAGGGGGTGGTTGTACCTGCTGTCCAGTGCTTTGCAGGGGAGGCTGCTGTACGCCAGGCTGGGTAGTGGTGCTAGTGGAAGTACTACTGGTGCTCTGGGCAGCAGCGCTGAAGGGGACCATTACCAGGGAAACACAAAGGAGCAGAGCAAGCCAACGACTCAGATACCTCTTATTTTTCATGGATATTGAACCTCTCTTGCCAGTTGAGTGGTACCTAGTTCGAGCTATTCTAGATAAAATACCCTTTCAGGGGTAATTTTTTGCGATTTCAACAACTCTGAGAACCGCTGAGGATCATCAGCCATCAGGATGCAGTCGTAGCTGCCACCCGACAAGCTTTCGAACTCACAGGGATGCTTTACAGTGGCCATTACCTGCAAATCAAGATCCTCGGTCTGCACTATGTGCCCGAGTAGTTTCCCCACGCTTTCTCTGCTAAAGACCAGCAGCACCCGCATACCCTGATTCTGGAGACGCAGGAGATTTTCCAGGAGTCGGCTGCGGAATTCTTCGAATTCCTGGATGCACGCCTTGATGAAGGATACAGTGAGTTTTGTCTTGATCTTTATTCCCTTGGCGGTCAGCACATAGGGCGAGCGCCTGCCGTCATCCAGCCTGTCTGCGTTGTTGACCAATCCTTCCCTGATGAGCTTCTTGACCAGGTAGTTCGTCTTTCCCAGGCTCATACCGCAGTGGCGGGCAAGAGACCGCTGACTGGTAGGTCGGTGCCTGTGGATGGCGTCCAGGATACGGAAATCTTCCTCAAAAGACACGGACTTTGCCAACTATTTCTTCAGGGTTGCAAATGGAATTATACTCGTGGGCAGAGCTGAAAAAGTATAAAGCTCCGCCACCTCGGTTCACCAGTCGCAGCGCCAAAATAAAGGCCGCCACCAGGACCGACAGCAGCTTATACGTGAAGAGTAGTTTGCCAGGTATTCGAACGCTCAACCGGCTTGTTGGGAAAAGTGTGTAGCCAACTCCATACAAGAGCTTGGCGTCTATTCAAGGGTTCAAATTTGAACGCTATTTTATAGAAAGAATCGGAAGAGTCAAGAGAAAAGGGGAGGTCGCTTTCACTCTCCAGGCTACCTCATTGAGTTCCCACAAAAAAGGGCCGAAAAGTCGCTTCACTTCGTACCAGAGCCCGCTCTATTTCTTGCAGCAGCCTTGGCTTGTCATCTGGCAGCACGCCCTGTAAATTCAGATAGTTAGTGTAATGGTCGCTGTAGAGACGACTGCGACAACTGAGCCTCGTCAACAGATTTTTCGTCTCATGCAACACTTCATGGGGCGACAACATCTGGAATCTGCCTTTGCGAATCTGGTGAAGCAGCAAGGTGTTGATTTTGGGCACGAAGGTGCGCAGGCGGATATGGTCAGGACTGATTAAATTCAGAACGCGGGCCGTCTCCTGCGCATGTGACTCTGTAGCTTCTTTGCCGCCAATGCCGAGGATGACGTACTCACTCAATTCGATGCCGGCCTCTCGCACCCACAATCCTGCCTGGATCTGTTCCGCGGCAGTGGTTCCCTTCTTGATCTTGCGCAGCACCTGGTCGTCGCCGCTTTCCAGGCCCACGTGCAGCCGTGAAAGTCCAGCTTCCTTCAATTGCTTGAGTGCGCGGAGACCTTTGCGGTAGATGTACTGGGAGGAGCCGTACACGGTTATCCGTTTGAGCTCGGGAAAGAGGCGGCGCGTGTAGCGGCAGATTTCAGCCAGTTCGCTGGTGGGCATGGCAATAGTATTTCCTGCCGGGAAAAACACAGAGCGCACCGCCGCGCCGTAGATCCTGCGGGCTTCGTCGAGATCGTGCTTTATTTCTTCAACTGGACGGACTCGGTAGGGTGGCCCCTTCTTGTACACCATACAAAAGGTGCATTTGTTGTGCGGACAGCCTATGGTGGCCTGGATGAGGAGGCTGTCTGCTTCGCTCGGTGGCCGGTATATGGGACCCACGTAGCGCATGGTTCGCTACCTCCAGCACTCTGCATGGTGAAAATACTCGATGACAACAAGAGTGGAATAAAAAATAACACATGGGATGCATGGCGAAAAGAGAGCGGCTGGCATGCCTTCCAAAAAAGAGCACTCAATCTAGACGATACATGAACGATGAGGTGGCTGGATAAGGATTCCGCTGGCGAGTTGTGCTAATTGTTTGACCGTCAGCGCCATTGGCCTTACAATCGCTGTAATTGTCAACACTATGAGAGGGAGAAAATGCATGGGCAGCAATTTTGTTGAGCAAATCGACAAATTGAGACTGGAGAGAAAGGCTCTCATTCTGGCCCACAATTACCAGCCGCCGGAAATTCAGGATTTGGCTGATTTCACTGGAGATTCTCTAGAATTGAGCCGCAGAGCGGCAGCAACGGATGCGCGGCTCATAGTTTTTTGCGGGGTTCACTTCATGGCGGAGACAGCGAAAATTCTCTCGCCAGAGAAGATCGTCCTGCTCCCCGACGCCCACGCCGGCTGCCCCATGGCCGACATGATCACCCCTGAGCAGCTTGCGGCTGAAAAAGCAAAACACCCGGATGTGCAGGTGGTATCTTATGTGAACTCGAGTGCTGCAGTGAAGGCGGAGGCGGATATTTGCTGCACTTCGGCCAATGCCGCCCAGGTGGTCTCCTCTCTAGGAGGTGGGCGGCCCATACTCTTCGTTCCAGATCAGTATCTAGGGCATTACGTAATGCGCAAGACCGGGCGGGACCTCATTTTATGGCCTGGCTACTGCCCCACTCATGCCAAAATTACAGCTGAAGATGTCGAGCAGCAAAGAGCCCGCTATCCGGAGGCCAGAGTTCTCGTTCACCCCGAGTGCAGGCCCGAGGTGATAGATGGTGCAGACGAGGCTTTGAGTACGGGGGGCATGCTGCGCTATGCACGGGATTATAAC
>JAFDGZ010000145.1 GCA_019309045.1 Deltaproteobacteria bacterium
CTTCTCAGCGAGGTAAATCGCCGAGACGCAGCCAGCGGAAAGCGAACTATTGATAACGCGTCGTTTTATAAGAATTGGTCAGGGTGCCTCAGGCCTCTACATATTTAAGAATTTAGGTCATTTCTTGCGCCAGATGTCCAATATCGCTAACCGATCTGACAGATATCTTATCATCCACTGGGTAACTATCCTGCCCAGGATAAATGATCCACAAATGATCTAACTTCAAATCCTCCAAGGCAATTCGCATCGATTTTGTTATCTTTGGTGCCTCACTGAATTTGAATTCAGCCCCGTAGCGACGCCCCTTGTAAAGAAAGAAAAGATCAAGCTCAGCACCGGTATGCGTGGCCCAAAAAAATGCTTGAGGCGGTCTGACAATCTGCACAATTTGTTCGAGTGCGAAGCCTTCCCACGATGCGCCCACTCGGGGATGGCCCAAGAGACTATAAAGATCAGGCAGGTTAAGCAACCCGTGGAGAATTCCAGAGTCTCTCAGGTATATCTTGGGTGCTTTGACCTGGCGCTTTCCAATGTTCTCATACCACGGTTGCAGCTGGCGGACCATAAAGGTCCCGGTGAGGACGTCAAGGTAGGAACGCACCGTTTTGTCGGTAAGCCCCATGGAGCGGGCCAATTCGGAAGCATTCCAGGTTTGTCCATGGTAATGGGCCAGCATAGTCCAGAAGCGGCGCATGGCTACTGAAGCAATTGTAATTCCAAGCTGCGGGATGTCACGTTCCAGGAAGGTCCTAATGAAGCCTTCCCGCCAGGCCATGCTGTCTTCGTCTGATTCGGCAAGAAATGAACGGGGAAACCCGCCTCGCAACCAGAGTTTATAAACGGAATCGGCGTGAGTCTCTTGCAGATCAAAGCCTGAGAGCTCTATGAACTCCACCCGGCCAGCAAGCGTCTCGGAAACATTTTTGACGATATCAGGCGAGGCACTGCCCAGGATAAGGAATCGCGCCTGGTTATGCTGACGATCCACGAGAACGCGTAAAACGTTGAACAGTTCAGGCATTCTCTGGATTTCGTCCAGAACGACGATCCCTTGAAGGGAGCCTAGCACTAATTCAGGATTCTGCAACCGCTGTATGTCAGGCTGTGACTCGAGATCGAAGTAAAAGGCCATTTGGTTTCGGCCGAACATATGCGCCAGAGTTGTCTTGCCCACTTGTCTGGGGCCGAGAAGCGCAGTAACAGGAGAACGCTGCACCGATGTCGATAGCTGTTTCAGATAAAATGGTCTATTAATCATGCGGTACATTTTAACATGAAAAGTCGGAATGTCAATCCGATTTTTCATGTTAAAAGAATGCAGGAAGTAAAGCTACCTTTACGCCTTTAAGGTAGACTTTTATGGTTCATCCTGCAAATGCCGGATGAACAAGTTTTATCGTGAGAGTACAGAAGACATACGAGGGAGAAGCCGACAGCTATTTGAATTTTACACTTGTCTCGGCTTTATCACTTTTTTCTTAAACCGCCCTTTTTGACCCCAAAAATGCGATTATTGGGCCATATTTGACTCTGTTTTTCACGTTTTAATATTCAATATCAACTACTTAACTTGGTCCGACCACAGATTCAACAGCTGATCAAATCATGTCACGTATTAACTACGATTACATCCAGCACTTTATATCATCGGCCGAAAAAGATCCCTCCTATCTGGGCCAGGATCCATAAGGTGATAAAAATCTTGACCAATTGAATAAGTTGTCTAATGCTCATGGCCGGCTCCTCATGCTCTCATTTCGTAATTGGCAAAGATTCCCCCATGACAGCGAAATAAACCATCTTTGTTGGCTTTTTTACCCACAACCTGTCCATGAGGCCCTCACTACGATAACGGTGGCTTGTGACAAATGAGGTCAAAAGCGGGAAATTCTTGAATGGGAGGTGATTATGTATTGGCGAAGTTTATAGCGGATCGGAACAAGTCAGCCATTGTCGGCAACAGCAGCTATTTCAGGCAGGAAATAAGATCGCTGACGAGCTTTGTTTCTTCCACATACGGGATGAAGAGCCTGTGGCGGGCTCTGGTGATGGCCACATAAGTGAGGCGTCTTATCTGCTCCTCGGACCAGATCCCCGACTCCAGCTGGTCGAGGCCTACTAGAAAAACGCAGCCGTAATCGAGCCCTTTGGCGCTGTGGATGGTGGATATGCTCACAGTCTCGGTGGTGATGTCATATGCTCTCTTGGCCCGGTAGTCCTGAGAGATCCAGCAGGACATGATGCCCTTGCTCTCGAGTGCCTCAGCAAATATTCTGGGGATGAGGAGATTGCCGCTCTCTTTCAATGATTTTCGGGCATAAAGAATAGCCATCTCTGAAAGAGGGTATTCTCCTTGTTCGCTGAGCGTCTTGATCAGGTCGGCAGCAAAATCCGCTATCTCTCCGTAGGACTTGAAGCGTTTCAACTCAGGCATGGGCCCATGCACATCGCAGTAGGTAGTGCCTGATTCCTCCTGCTTGCCCGTAATCGTCTCCTTCAATCTCTCTGCAAAACGCCTTATCTCAACTGTGTTCCGGTACACCCTGGAGACCGCTTCAATTCTTGCAGGCAGCCTGGCCCCCTCCTTCTGCCAGGCGAGGCTGCGCCCGTAGATGTTCTGGCCCTCGTCCAGTGCGATGGTCAGGTTGCTGGTCTCGTCATCGAGCAGGTTGAGCACCACATCGATCATCCCCTGACTGAAGTCCTGCCCCTCGTCAACCAGAATGGCCTCATACTTCATGCCATTGGTCTCGAGCCCGGCAAGTGTCTCTTCAACCACCAGCTCGTAGTATTCCCTGCTCTCCTTTTCGTATTGGACTTCCTCGCCAAGTATCTCTGAGCAGAGCTCAAAGAAATGGTACACCTCAACACCTTCTGAACCCAGGGCAACGCCCTTCTCTGCAAGCATTCGCTTGATATAGTTGACCAGGGTGATGTTGTAGCAGAGGAAAAGGATGCGCTTGATTTCAGGTTTATATTGGTTCAAGAAGGCTGCCTTCTGGGCCAGGATCAGAGTCTTGCCGCTTCCGGAGGGGCCGGAAACTATGTGGCAGCCACTGGTACATTTCCTGGCAATGGCCTCCTGACTGTCATCCAGGACATTGCACCGCTCGCTGAGATCAGCATAGGCACAGGTATTTCGCCCCGAGTCATTGATTCGTACTACTGGAAACAGCAACTGCTTGAGGTGATGATATTCTTTTCCCGTGAGACTGAAGGGAAACTTGGGCTCAAACATCTGTGCAAGTGTCTTCCGAAAGCACCTGCCGCTCCGGTCCCGGCGAATATCTGAACTCGACTGCAGATCATCCCAGAAGAAACAGCGGTTGGTCTCAATCACTCTGTCAAGCTGCTTTCTGCAGTATTGGTACTTGTTGATGTTAGGAAACACCACACCATAATCTATTGGAACCTTGTGCTTGCCGTAATGCAGCGGATCTTTTGAAACCAGCCGGCCGTCAGCTTTAATTTTCTCCCTCAGAGATTCGAAGTACTGGCGCGCCTGCCGTAGAGGGTTTGTCAGCTTCCTGCTCACTTTACCCATCATGACGGTGAAGGTCAGGGGGTTCGCCTCTTCAATCTGCCCCAGAGCCCAGTCTTTCACCTCAAAGATGACAAGCCCGATCTCGTCGGAGAAAAGAACAAAGTCCGGCTCTCTTCCTTTGATGTCAGGTGTATACCAGCAGGTGTATTTCTGGTCCGGCTTGGCAGCGGATTGGATAAACTCGTAGAAGCGACGCTCACCCTCAGTCTTGAACTCATCAATGTCGTTCGGAATCATGGTGGCCATGTTGGCACCCTCCAATACGAGCTCCAATCATCGGGTTGATCGGCGTGCAGTGTGCTTGGGGTGTCGATATTGGCGCGGTGAGCTGTGCTCCCGCACGAGTAGAGCCCAAAAATAAGTCAATATATTACTGACGACCTCCACCTTCTTTCATCTCGAACGAAGCGCAGTCTTCTCCGCTGCAGGGCAAATCGCCCCTTTGGCAAGCCGGCAAGATTCATTTTCTGTGCTTCACCTATGGATCGCTACACGCAACAGACCAATTGCTCTGCAAGTTCGCAGGCGTCAACTGGCCAGAAACACTCCGGGCGCGGATGACGTACATGCGCCTCTCCGGCTCGAGGCCGACAGCGCAGCAAGGATTCAATCCATTGACTGGGAATCGCATCCCGACCGCACACAGCACCAAGAAGCGCGCCACAGATGGCCGCGTTGGTGTCGGTGTCTCCACCGCGCATCACGCTGTCCACAACCGCCTCCTCCAGGTTAGACGCATGCAAGAGCTGCCACAAGGCATTCCACCAGGCGATCAAAACCCAGCCCTTCCGGTGAATATAATCCGCAGGCGCCGCGTCAGCCGCCATGGTGATCACCTTCATAAGTGACTCGTCCACCCCCATGCCGCTGGCCCAAACCATAATCTGCCCATAGAGGTCGTGGCTGCCAATGCCAGTCCGGATAGCATGGGCATTTGC
>JAFDGZ010000146.1 GCA_019309045.1 Deltaproteobacteria bacterium
TTTACAGTATGACGAAAGGAAGATTGTCGAGGAAATCCAGGCACTGGGTTGGCAGCCGCCGGCTGACACCGACAGCAACTCCAGCAACTGCCTGCTCAACAGCCTGGGCATAGAAAGCCACCTGCAAAAGTTTGGTTTCCACCCATATGCCTTTGAATTGGCCGGCCTGGTAAGAGAGGGTTACCTGAGCAGGGCTGAGGGTCTGGCCAGATTGGCTGCCAGACCGGACGAGAAAATTGTCAGTGAGGTGAAGCGAACACTGGCCGCTCTTGCATAGATCAGCGGCACAGCAAGATCCAGGAGTTGAGCACGGCTATAGTGGCACGTCTCTTGCTCCAACTTGCCCAGATATTAGCTGGCTCACGCTCTGGCGTGACCGCCACGATGGCTGTGAGGTATGTCTATGGACTATCGAGAGATAGTGCGCACCTTTGTAATCGAGAATTTTCTTTTCGGGGAAGAGGCAGATTTCGAAGAAGACAGCTCTTTCCTGGAAAACTCTATTATCGATTCCACCGGTGTTCTGGAACTGGTCAGTTTCCTGGAGCAGACCTTCCACATCGTTGTTGAAGATGATGAGCTTGTGCCAGAGAATCTTGACAGTTTGAACAATGTAGTTCGCTACCTCGAGGGCAAGCTCGACAGCAAGGCGCGGCAAACAGCATAATGAGAAAAAACAGTATATCCTGGATTCAGAAACAATCTGGCAGTCCTGCTGCTTGCAGGTCTCGCTGGCGCACAATGGACGACCGCAGGACAGACAGACACACCTCCCTTGTGCCGACCATGGACGGAGCACTTCCTGTAAAGAGGTCCGTGGTGTGGCGCCATAGCAGCCCGCTGTCTCGGGCCGGCAGCCGGCGTCAACCTGCAGTCAAGAGCTGATCTCATGTGTGGCATAGCTGGAGTGGTAAGCCTGAATGGGGCCAGGGAAGTCCCACTTCATCTGCTCAGGCAGATGGCCGGAGCACTTCGGCACCGGGGGCCTGATGAGGCTGGCATCTATGTGGACGATGCAGCAGGCCTGGCCCATGTCCGCCTGAGTATTATTGATCTCGCCAGCGGCACCCAGCCCATCCACAATGAAGATGAGACCCTGTGGATCGTCTATAATGGGGAAGTGTTCAACCATTTGGAGCTCCGAAGAGATTTGCAGGCAAAGGGACACCGGTTCTACACTGCAGCGGACACAGAGGTGATCCTGCATCTCTACGAGGAGAAGGGACCTGGCTGTGTGGAGGATCTCAACGGCCAATTTGCCTTTGCTCTCTGGGACACAAAAGAGCAGACCCTCTTTGCTGCCAGGGATCGAGTCGGCATCAGACCGCTGCACTACACGACAGCTGATGGCTGGCTCTTTTTTTCTTCTTATATCAAGGCGATTCTTCTGGCGCCGGAGGTGTCCCGCCGCCTGGACCCCATAGCCCTGGAGCAAATTTTTACCTTCTGGACCACCCTTGACGGCAGAACCGCCTTCGAGAACATACACGAAGTTCCTGCCGGCCACTATCTATACGCCGCCCGGCGGAAAATCATCATTCGGAGATACTGGCGCGTACCGTTCTCTGCAGCAGGAGAACAACAGTTCGATTCTCTGACCCAGGCAGCGAGTGGACTGCGAAGCTTGCTCCTCAATGCGGTGCAGCTGCAGATGCGAGCTGATGTGCCGGTGGGTTCTTATCTGAGCGGCGGCCTGGATTCGTCCGGGGTGAGCAGCCTCGTCAAGAACCACTGCCACGAGACACTGCAGACCTTTGGCATAAGATTCGAGGAGGATTCCTACGATGAAGCCTTTTATCAGGATCTCATGGCCGCCTTCCTGGGTACCGAGCACCACACACTGTTTGTGGAAAACCACCACATTGGCGCGGCTTTCCCAGAGGTTGTCTGGCACTGCGAGAAGCCCCTTTTGCGAACTGCACCTGTTCCTCTGTTCCTGCTCTCGAGGATGGTTCGGGACAGCGGCATAAAGGTGGTTCTCACCGGTGAGGGAGCAGATGAAGTCTTCGGCGGCTACAATATCTTTCGCGAAGTGAAAGCCAGAGCCTTCTGGGCCAGGCAGCCGCAGTCAACATTGCGGCCCCTGTTGATCGGCAAACTCTATCCCTATATTTTCAAAGACAACCCCAGGGCAAGGCACTTTGTCAGATCTTTCTTCGGGCACAATCTACAGGCAACAGATGATCCCTTCTATTCTCACGTGATTCGCTGGCAAAACACCGCCAGGATCAAAAAATTCTATTCCACTGACCTCAGAGCTGCCATTGGAGCATACGACGGCTACGAGGAATTGCGGCAAACCATTCCTGAAGAATTCACCGGCTGGGACAATGTCGCCAGAGCACAGTACCTGGAGATGCGGTTGTTCATGAGCAATTATCTACTCTCTTCGCAAGGGGACCGGGTGGCAATGGCTCACTCGGTGGAGATTCGCCTGCCGTACCTGGACCACCGCATCATTGAAATGATGGCCTGCATCCCATCAAAATGGAAAATCAGAGTGCTCGACGAAAAGCACATCTTGAAAAAGACATATGAAGGCATACTGCCGCAAGAAATCATCAGCAGGCCGAAACAACCCTATCGCGCCCCAGTGGTGGAGAGCCTGCTGCACGAGAAGACGCGGGCACAGATGGAGGTATATCTTGCTGATTGCAGTCTGCGGGAAGCACGTCTTTTTGACGTCAAAAAGGTCAGGCTGCTTTTGAAAAAGCTCGACAATGTCTCTGCCGCCAGTGAAGTTGACAGCATGGCCCTTGCCGGCATTCTGTCGGTACAGATCATGCACCAGCAGTTCATCAGCGGATTTTCACGGAGGCTGCCAGCACCTGTTGAGCCCGACCTGTTTTTTGACCGCAGATCAGGGCAGCAAGCCTCACAGAGTGGCAACTGTTTCGCTGCCAGCGGCACCTCCGGGGTGCCGGGGGCAGATAGCCGCAAGAGTTGAGATAGATGACTGATTCCACCCCAGGGCTGTTGCATGAGTATCTCAGGATGTCGGCAGACAATGCTCCCGACAAGGTGGCGGTGGTTTGCTCCGGGGAGCGCCTGACCTACAGGGAGATCGACGAGAAGTCCGAGCGTTTTGCCAGCTTCCTGGTGGGGGCAGGGGTGAGGCCAGATGACCGGGTGGCGCTGTTGCTCGACACCTCGGTGGAAGCGATTGTGTGTCTGTTCGGCATCCTCAAAGCAGGCGCCATCTTCCTCATGCTCAGCCCGAGCCTGAAAGCAGGCAAGCTCTGCTACATTCTCAATGACTGCCAGGCCAGGACGCTGGTTGCAGACACGAGCAAGTCTGCCGTAGTGCTGAAAGCCCTGCCGCTCTGTTCTTCCCTGCAGGAGGTGATCTGGACAGGCCACACCGACACGGCTGCCGCCCTGCCCGGGCGCCAGCCAGTAAAAAGCTACCGCTTCAGTGAGAGCCTGTCATGCGAGGCGTCAGGGCTGCTCAACCGGCCAGGCTCTCGCAGGGAGGAGGCTCTTGCCACCATCATTTACACATCCGGCTCGACCGGTGAGCCCAAGGGCGTGATGTGCCCCCACCAGGCCATGATCAGCGCTGCCAGGAGCATCATCCACTATCTGGAGAACAGCAAAGAGGACGTGGTTCTCAATGCCCTGCCCCTGTCATTTGACTACGGGCTTTATCAGGTGCTCATGACTTTCATGTTCGGTGGCACCGTGGTTCTGGAGCAGTCATTCATCTACCTGCACAGGGTGCTGCAGCGCATCGAACAGGAAAGGGTCACAGGCTTTCCTGTGGTGCCCACCATGGTGGCCATGCTGTTGAGGATGCGGAGCCTGGCAGGTTATGATTTCAGCTCTCTGCGCTACATGACCAATACGGCGGCAGCACTGCCAGTGGAACACATTCGCAAGCTGAGAACCATTTTTCCGCAGGTGAAGTTCTTTTCCATGTATGGCCTGACAGAATGCAAGCGAGTGTCGTACCTGCCGCCGGCAGAACTGGATTTGCGTCCCACTTCTGTGGGAAAACCCATGAAAGACTGCCGGGTTTTTGTGGTGGACGACCAGGGAAGAGAACTGGGGCCAGGACAGGTAGGTGAACTGGTAGTGCAGGGTCCCAACGTGATGAGCGGCTATTGGAACGACCCGGATTTGACGGCGCGCACTTTCCGCACTGACCGGCGCACCGGCAGCACGCTGCTCTATACCGGAGATCTCTTTAGCAGGGATTCTGACGGCTATCTCTATTTCGTAGCGAGAAAGGACGATCTCATCAAGACCCGGGGGGAAAGGGTGAGCCCCAGGGAGGTGGAAAATGTGCTCTGTGGAATGGAGGGTGTAATGGAAGCGGCTGTGGTGGGAGTGC
>JAFDGZ010000147.1 GCA_019309045.1 Deltaproteobacteria bacterium
TAGCCGCAACCTTCAGGTTGCGTTTGCGACGATCACTCAATGAGGCCATGGAGCAGTCTTACTATTAGGAATTAGGAATCGAATCCATGAAAGAACAGGCGCAGGCCTTAAAGTTCCATGGAGCCATCTCCTTTTGCGACCTTCCGCTGTTGCCCGGGGGCTATGGCGGACACGTTGCGCCTTTGCGTGAGTCAACCTGCCAACAAGCGAAGCCCTCACGCAGACGAATCACAAAAGGGAGTTCAACCAATTTGCGCCCTTAGCGCCTTTGCGTGAGTCAACCTGCCATCAGGCGAAGCTCTCACGCAGGCGAATTACCAGAAGGAGTTCAACCAATTTGCGCTCTTAGCGCCTTTGCGTGAGCTCCCCTGCCAACAAGCGAAGCCCTCACGCAGACGAATCACAGAAACAACTCCCAGCAGTTCACTCCCCTGCACCGGCGCGCAGCACCCCCGCTCAACCTTCCAGTTGCCTCGAGTAGCCACCAGTGCCATAATAGGCGACCAGGCTGAAACGAGGTGTGCCAGCGCCCGGCCTTGCTGGCAGCAGTTCAATCGGCGCCGTGTCATTCAAATGGCCTTCCAGAACGTACTACTTTTGAACAGGGGAATCCTCATGAACGAAATTGAAAAAACTACCCGGGAAAAAACCTCCACAGGACCAGTATTCGATATAGTGCTTCGCATTGGCATCATCGCCCTTTTGATAGCACTGTGCTTTCTGATATTGAAGCCATTTTTGACCCCGGTGATCTGGGGGATCATCCTGGCCATTGCCCTGTTACCCCCGTGCCAGAGACTCAGTAAAATACTGGGCGGTCGGCTCAAGCTGGCAACTGCCATAATTACCGTGGTTATGCTTCTGGTTCTCATTCTTCCCAGCGTGCACATGGTGAGTTCGCTCGTGGATGGCATGAAATATGTCAATGACAGGATTCAGAGCAGTGAAATAAGAGTGCCGCCTCCACCGGCTGACATCGAAAATTGGCCCATCATTGGCAAGTTATTGAAGAAACAGTGGTTGGAGGCTTCCACAGATCTCAAAGCCTTCCTGACCCGCTTTCATCCTCAGATCAAAGCAGTGAGCTTGAAGCTGCTCAAATCAGCCATGGGCACTGCTGTGGGGTTGCTGCAATTTGCCCTGTCAATCATTATTGCGGGAATTTTCATGGCCAATGCCGAGGGCAGCGGCAACATGGCAAGACACCTGTTCGTGCGTCTTGCTGGAGAGCGCGGCGCTGACTTCGCTGATGTTTCCACCATAACCGTGCGCAACGTGGTCAAAGGAATTCTGGGGGTGGCCATTATCCAGGCAATGCTGGCAGGCATCGGCTTTGTGGCGGCCGGAGTGCCGGGCGCTGGTCTGTGGACCTTTCTCTGCCTGCTGCTGGCCATTATTCAGATCGGCATTGCCCCTGTTGCCATACCAGTCATCATCTATATGTTTACCAAGGCGAGCACCCTGGCTGCCGGCCTGCTCACAGCCTGGCTTATTTTGGTTGCCTTGTCCGACAACTTCCTGAAGCCCATACTCCTGGGACGCGGTGCTCCTGTGCCCATGTTCGTCATTTTTCTCGGAGCCATCGGCGGCTTTTTTTCCATGGGATTCATCGGCCTGTTTGTTGGCGCGGTTATTCTGTCCCTGGGATTCAAACTCTTCCAGGTATGGCTCGCTGGGGCAGATCTGAGCGAAGCCGCTATCGGTACAGGCTAGAGAGGGACCGCTTCAGGCGCACGCAGAGCAGAAAATCGGGCGGGGGAGGAAAGGCCTCTGGCTATGATTTGCAGCCGTGATTGTGAGATCGTTGACGGGCTGGGGGCCTCACGCAAAGGCGCAAAGGTCGCAAAAAGGGAAAGGCCTACGGCGGTGAAGGGCAGCCGTGATTGCAGGATGATTGAAGGGCTGGGGGGCCTCACGCAAAGGCGCAAAGGTCGCAAAGGGAAAGGCCTACGGCAATAATGGGTAGCCCAGTACATAGGATCGATGAGAAGCCGGCTGTGGCGGTGTCGAGCTGGGAGAAGAAGCAAGCTTCTTATCACTGCTCGAAACCGCCACAGCAAGTTCCGCAACGGCGGAACTTCTCTGCCCACAGCAGAGAAGACTTCTCATGGATCCTCTCACGGGCTACAGATCCCGCGAAGCCATCTCTTTGCGCTCTTAGCGTCTTTGCGTGAGGCAACCTGCCATCAGGCAAGGCCTTCACGCAGACGAATCACAGAAACGAGTTCTACCAATTTGCGTTCTTTGCGCCTTTGCGTGAGCTACACTGCCGTCAAGCATAGCCATTATGCAGGTAAAGCATAGAAGCGATCTCTAACAATTTATGCAAAACACGTCTTTGCGTGAGGGAACCTGAGATCAGGCAGGTGGAATTTTCTCCCGACCATATAAACGGCCCGGTCAAAGTTCGGTTATTTATAGATGTCACCTCTGGGGCCGATATGGTCTACGTAGACAACATCCTCTTTTTCATCAAACCAGAAAATTATCCGCAGTTTTCCAACGCGGATCCTGTGGTATCCAGCCCATTTTCCAACCATGTGTATTACATCGGGATGTTGTAGAGGGTTGTGGGCCAATTGCCTCAGTATATCTTTGATGCGGTCCTTGCTTTTGCTTGGGAGGCGCTGTAAGTAACTGGCGGCGTGGCGGTGGACGATGACTTTACTCATCAGATCGAATCTAGCTCTACATAAGCGTCAACGCTTTCATTTTCGCGATCACTCCGAGCCTGACGCAGCTGGCTGATAGTGTCCTCATCCAGGTCCAGTCCCAGAAGTTCTTCTATCTTTCTGAAGTCTTCAATTGATATGACCACCTCTTCAGGATTCCCGGCCTCGTCTATAATGTATCTTTTATTAATATTCATGTTGCAGCTCCCTGTTCTTGTGTATGCTGAGTGTAAGACAAAAACCTCTAGAGATCAAGCAGACGGCGAAAAGAGGGGGCGCCAGAGATGCCCCGAGACGGTCCGCGGCGGGAGATTTCTGGTGTGAGTTGCAGCCATGATAATAGGATCATTGATGGACTGGAGGGGCCTCACGCAAAGGCGCAAAGGTCGCAAAGGGGAAGGCCTTCGGCAATAATGGGTAGCCCCCAGTACATAGGATCGATGAGAAGCCGGCTGTGGTAGTGTCGATCTGCGATAAGAAGCAGGCTTCTTATCACTGCTCGCCACCACCCCAGCAAGTTCCGCAACGGCGGAACTTCTCTGCCCATAGCAGAGAAGACTTCTCATGGATCCTCTCACGGGCTACAAATCCTGCGAAGCTATCTCTTTGCGTGAGGTACCCTGCCGTCAAGCGGAGCCATCAAGCAGAAGAAGCCTGGAAGTGAGTCCTACCAATTTGCGCCCTTAGCGTCTTTGCGTGAGGTACCCTGCCATCAAGCGCAGCTATCAAGCAGAAGAAGCCTGGAAGTGAGTCCTACCAATTTGCGCCCTTAGCGTCTTTGCGTGAGGTACCCTGCCATCAGGCGGAGCCATCAAGCAGACGAATCACAGAAACGAGTTCCACCAATTCGCGTTCTTTGCGCCTTTGCGTGAGCCAACCTGCTATCAGGCAAGGCCTTCAAGCAGACGAATCACAGAAACGAGTTCCGCCAATTTGCGCCCTTCGCACCTTTGCGTGAGCTACACTGCTGTCAATAGAAGCCATCGTGCAGGCGAGCCACCGAGACGACTCCAGGCAATCCCCCTTCAGGTGTTTGCCTGTCGATGCCCGGATGGTACTGCCTTCTTGACAGATCTGGTGCGCGCGAGTAGTTTAACGGGAACTGTAGTGCCCCTTCCCAGTACATAAAGAACTGATAACTGGCTGGTACGTTGGCTGAGCTCCACTTCTCCACAACGGGAGGGGTGGGGCTCTTTGTTTTGAGCACGGGTGCAGGGAGTCTCTTGGGGTGATATGCAGCCTTGAGTTTGGGGAGTTGAAGGGCTGGAGGGGTCTCACGCAAAGGCGCAAAGAGCGCAAAGGGGAAAGGCCTCCGGCAATGATTGGTAGCCTTGACGGGAGATCGATGGGAAGCCAGCTGCTGAGATACCGCACATCGAGAAGAAGCAAGCTTCTTCTCGATGCACGCTATCTCCCCCGCAAGTTCCGCAACCGCGGAACTCCTCTGCCAATGGCAGAGGAGGCTTCCCATCGATCTTCTCATGGGCTACAAGTAACGCGAAGCCATCTCTTTGCGCCCTTAGCGCCTTTGCGAGAGGCAACCGCCATCAGGCGAAGCCCTCACGCAGACGAATCACAAAGACGAGTTCAACCAATTTGCGC
>JAFDGZ010000148.1 GCA_019309045.1 Deltaproteobacteria bacterium
GGCGGCAGTCACTATCCTGCCGACTGCTGCCGAGCAGCAATCTCGCTGTAAGTCTCCTCTTGAGGGAGGCCCTGCAGGTCGCCTTTCCAATGATTCTCAACAGGGTGAAGGTGATTGCCGGCCCGGGGGAAATTTCCTCCAGCAACAGGTTGAGAGCCTGCAGACCAGGCTCTCCGAAGGCGCAAAGACGCTCCATGGCCCGGATGGCAAGGAGGTAATCACCGTGGATGGCTGCAGCCACCTCCTCTATGTGGTGCTGTTCTGCTGGCAGTTCCATAATTACCGCAGCCAGCCCTGCCCTTACCTCTCTGTGCTCGCTCTGGCGAAACCTCATCCTGAGAAAAGCGGCAGCCTCTCCCCCTGATATCGCCTGGCAGGGCGGGGCATACATTTCGTCCAGGATGCTGTAAAGCTCACTGGCAAGGCCTGTCCTTTTCAATCGCCTCATAGCCTCGCAAAGATCTCCCAGGATCTTCACTTTGCTCGCCGGAGCATGCGCTTTGAAAAACTCTTCTTTCACTGCCAGGCTGGGAAGCAGCAGGTTTTTCCAGCTGCGATAATTGCTGCGGTCGACCGCCGTTGCCAGCTTCCTCGCCAGGGAGTCTTTCCTGCTGCCGCTCAGGTTGTGACAGTCGTAGATCAGCTGAATCAGGTGTCTGTAATTCATTTTCTCTTCTTCAGTTCAGGCTCGCTGAGCTCCTTGCTCCGCGGCGAGGCAAGACGAAAACCTGCCTGCAAAGCCATTTTTTCCACCCTTTGCAAATCGGCAAAGAGCGCTGCCAGAGCCGGCCTGTTTCTCAGCTGTCGCACCAGTTCCAGGGCTGAGGGCTCCGTGCCCTTGTGCATCGCTTCAATCTTCAGCTCCTTTACCAGACGTTCTATGTCGCTTCCCACCATGCCGCGCGAAATAGTGGAGACAGCCCTGTCGCCGGGAAGATTGATGCCGTATTTGCCGGCAAAGAACTCGAAAAGCTCCCGGCGCTGTGTTGCGTCCGGCAGGTTCACGTAAAAAACGTCATCGAATCGCCGCAACAGAGCAGCATCTATGTCGAGGCTGTTCGTAGTGCCGACAGTGTAGATGTGCCCGGTTTCTGGCGACTCCAGGAAGTTGAGCAGCATGGCCACGATTCGTTTTGTCACTTCATGGGAATCAGCGCCAACCGCGCCGAACAGCCTGGAAAGTTCATCTATATGGAAGAGTACGGGACCGCCAAAATCAATGAGCATGCGCAGGATCGTCTCGAGATTTCTCTCGCTGGCGCCGACGAATTTGCTGAGAAAAGTCATTCGCAGGTTGCAGTAAGGGATCTGCCAGTTGTGAGCCAGTGCCTGGGCGAAGAGCGTCTTTCCTGTGCCTGGAGGACCCAGCAGACATATGCCGTGCAGCCTGAGCGGGCTCTCTTTTTTCAGGAAGATTTGTCTTCGCTTCATGCAATAAGACTTGAGATGGGAAAAGCCAATGACCTGCTCCATAGATGGCAGCTCCAGGGGCGAGCTGATAGAAATTCCAGGTATGCTTGCCTTGATCTTGCTGAGCTTCATCTTGTTGATGCGTGCTGGATCGAATTTTTCCTCTTCTGCATACGCCAGATTGAAGAGGTCCTCGGCCAGCGCCATTGATGGACAGCCGAAAAGACTGTCGGCAACCTGCTCTTCTATCTCCTGGAGGTCAAGTGATGTCTCTCCATCCTGAACGATCGCCTCGAGGCCTGAGCGCACCATCTTGCCCAGACTGCGCCTGCAGGGGCTGGGGTAGGGAATGTGGTGCAGATTGAGCCTGGCAAGAGGATCATAGCGAGGAAAGTCCCTGAAACCTATGAAGGTGAGCGTATAGCCGAAACTGTTGCGAGTCAATATTTCCGCCAGCTTCAAGCTTACCAGCTCTTCATTGAGGTGGCTGTCCACCCCATCCAGAAGTACAAGCAATCTCTGGCTAGACCCTGCAAGCTCTTGTCCAAGCCGCTGCAGTAAAGTCAACAAATCAATCTTTTCCTTTTTCGAAAATTCAACGTTCCCGCCTTTCGGGTCGTCCTTTGCAGAACATATCCGCCAGAGTCCATGATAGGGATCATAGGCAATGATCTCCTGGAATGTGTCCCTGAAGCGCCAACATAGATCATACTTCAGTCGCTGACTGCTCACACCCTGCGGCAGGCTGATATAGATTCCTTTGATAAAGGCGTCGAAATGGTCAGCCAGGGAATTGTAGAACCTGTAAAAGACATCCCGTGCCATGGGCGGCTCACCTCCATAGGCTGCCTGAGGACCAGCATGCGCAAGGAGTTGCTCTGCTGCCATTCCCTGTGGGCCTCGCTGAGACCCCCGGGCAGGCGTTGCTGAGTACAGGTTAAGAAAATTGCAACAGAAAAGTCAAGAAAAAAATTTCATATATGAAAGTTTGTTAAAATCACTTGCAAAAAAGAAAGGAAATGTGCTACTTGAATCTCATGGTACGCTCGACAGATGTCAGATGGCGGAGAGAACTTGGCGGCAGGATCAAGAACCTTGTGGTGATCAAGGGCTGGACCCAGAGCGAGCTGGCCAGGAAAAGCGGCATAACCGAGGGTAATCTTTCCAAGATCATCAACGGCGAGATTGCCACTTCTGCTGAGGTCATCTATCGTATCGCCGAAGCCCTTGGCACCACCAGCTCCCAGCTCATGGGGGAAAGAAAGCCCATTGTGCTGAAGAAGGACTACATCCCGGCCGATATGGACCAGGACCTGCTGGAGCTTGCCAGAGAACGGCACAAGCAAGGCAACCCCATTCCTGAAGAAATCCTGCTCGACCTGGCCAGGATGAGATTCCGGGGGAAAAAACCCGGAAAGAGCTACTACGCCTACCAGGCAGACAGAAGAATAAAAAAGAGGCAGCAGACATAAATGGACCAGAGCCAGCGTCTCTATTATCCACCCGGAAAGGCCAGGACATGGCACCACCCTTCTGTGCGCGGTCTGCAGGAGACCCATGGAGTCCTGCTGCCTCCGGAGGAAATCATCCGAAGGCGTGCAGCTGAACTCGTTGCATATGGCAGGCAGTTCTCCTGGGGCGGCCCACCCTATGACCCGAGGGTTCTGGCTTCTATTCTGGGAATCAGGGTGAGGAAGCAGAATCTTGCCGCCGGAACTGACGGCGTACTGCGAGTCGACCACAGGGGTCAGCTGGAGATCCTCATTAATCGAAGACTATGGAAGACCAGAGAGAACTTCACCATCTGTCACGAGATTGCCCACACACTGTTCCCCGATTGCTTCGAGATTGTCCGGCTGCGGCAACGACAAGACAGGGTGGAGCCCTACCACTGGGAACTGGAGTCCCTCTGCAATCTGGCAGCAGCAGAGCTGCTGATGCCCATGGACTGCTTTGCCCGCGATGTGGTGTACTACGGGTACTCTCTGGAGACTGCTGCTGCACTGCAGCGGCAGTATGGGGCCTCGTTTGAAGCAGTAGTGCGCCGTCTGATCGCTACTGAACTGGAGATCTGCTGCGCTGTTTTCCTGCGATACATGGCCAAGCCCAGTGAAGAGAAGCCCGGCCCTGGCCGAAGCAACAACCATTCTCAGAAAAAGTTGCGAGTGGCCTACGCTGTGCCCTCTATGGATTTCCACTACTTTATGCCGCGGTTCAAATCAGCGCCATCTCATTCATGCGTCAACCGATGTGTCCGTCGCAAAGAGGTTTTCTGCGCCACCGAGGACTGGAAGCTCAGAGCCGCTCCCCCTTTCCGGATCGAGGCCCGGGCCTGTGAGGCCTCGAATGGCGCAGGCCATAATCATCACAAGGTGGCGGCACTTTTTTTCCCGCAAACGTCTTCACTTCAGAAAACCCCCGGCAAATAAGCGTCATCAAGGCTGCCCAGTGCTCCACGGACCGGCGGACCTGCAAAGAAACGAAGCCCAGCTCTATTCCTGGTTCATCAATAGTGAGGCTGAGGGGAGCATGGCCAGATCTCTCTTGCGACAGAGAAGCGGGCCTGGCTGATCTGCTGTGGATCACGCAAACTCCGCCTGCAGGTTGAGGCACTGGCAGCAGCCTGCCCTGGGCCGGGCAGGAGCAAGGCAGCTGCCACCACCATGCCCATCAGCAGTCACTATTATTAACCTATTGACTTTACACCTATTATTGATATAAGAAATATGGTCGCTTCTGCCCGAACAGCAGCTATCGTAGAGCGCAAAGCTTCTTTTTCCTTACAATTTTCGCATTTTTTTCTTGAACTATGCAAGATTATTCTGTATTTAGTAATAAGGCCACAAGGCAGGGCTCTTGCGGTATATTTAGCAGGGGGGACAGATGACCTTGACTAAAGCTCACATCGTCGAAGATCTTTTTGCCAAGAACATTTTTACCAAGAGCGAGTCTGCGGAAATTGTCGAAACCCTCTTCGAAATCATCAAGCAAACCCTCGAACAGGGAGAGGATGTTCTCATCAGCGGCTTCGGCAAGTTCAGTGTGAAGGAAAAGAATCAGAGGAGAGGGCGCAATCCGCAAACCGGCGAACCCATCATGCTCTCACCGCGGAAAGTGGTAACCTTCAAGTGTTCGGGAGTGTTGCGATCCAGGATAAACAACCGCTGACCACCGCTGTGCCCGTTCCAGTCCGATTCTAGAATCGGCAGCTATCTCTTGCACGCCAGCTATATATCTTTTGGCAAAACGCTGCACTCCGGTGTACAACTGCGTCTCGTATTAATGATCTCGCAGGATCCACCAGCAAAGGCCGCTGTATAGCAGTCCGCAGGCTGGGGCGCCTTTATACCAGCTCAGCCCGCCCTCTCACGGGCCTGCAAGCGCGCCTGGTGGAGCTGGATGATCTTGGCTGCCACCTCCTCGATGGCCTTGCCGGATACATCAATCACCGGCCATTGCGGATGCTTTCTGTAAAAGGCCCGGCACCAGTCAATCTCACGAAGGATCTTCGCCCTGTCAGCGTACTTGGCATCTTCGGGCAAGCCCAGGTAGCGAAGCCGCTCCTGTCGGACCCGCACCAGGGCGTCAGGCTCCACAATGAGCCCATAAATCTTCACCTGGTCTATGGTGAAGATCTCTCTGGGCGGCATGATGTCAGGAAAAAGCGGTACATTGGCCACTTTCCAGCCCATCTGTGCCAGATAGGAAGAAAGAGGCGTCTTGCTGGTGCGGGAAAGCCCGATGAGTACC
>JAFDGZ010000149.1 GCA_019309045.1 Deltaproteobacteria bacterium
TACGCCTTACTTGTGCCCCTCTATATTGGGCTACGACATCCTCCTGCCTCTTGCCTCACTGGTGGTCTATTTCCAAACTGCCGCTTTTGGCTTACTTCCTGACTGCTGATAATATCAACCATAGTTTCTTCTCCAACTCTTGCATTTATCACCTCTGCCTTCCTCTCTCGCCCCCTTCTTGCTACATTAATTTATCATGGGGTGAGTGTCCAATCATTATAGGCAGAGAGGGAGTTGCAGTAATTGTCCCGATGAAGAGGGAACTGAAAGCTCACCACCAGAAGAGTCGTAAACATGCGCTACAAGGTTGCAGTAATTGTCCCGATGAAGAGGGAACTGAAAGCGCCTATCGAGCTTAGGTGGCATCTCTAATATAGTCAGTTGCAGTAATTGTCCCGATGAAGAGGGAACTGAAAGACAGCCTCAATTTTCACTACACCATTTTTACTTTTGAGTTGCAGTAATTGTCCCGATGAAGAGGGAACTGAAAGGATTTCCTCTGCTTTCAGCTTCCCTCGCACAAGATAAGTTGCAGTAATTGTCCCGATGAAGAGGGAACTGAAAGGTATGGAAAGCACAATTCCAATCATGTTTACTGCAAGTTGCAGTAATTGTCCCGATGAAGAGGGAACTGAAAGTATTACTGTCACGGACCTTGACGAACGTGTCTTTCAGGTTGCAGTAATTGTCCCGATGAAGAGGGAACTGAAAGCGAGTATACAGATGTAGTCCGCTGACGACTGCCTGACCAGTTGCAGTAATTGTCCCGATGAAGAGGGAACTGAAAGACATCTACTTGCTCATCGTCGTCACCATGGGTGATGTTGCAGTAATTGTCCCGATGAAGAGGGAACTGAAAGATTCGTGTTGGCAACAAGCCTTATTTGTGATGCTATGTTGCAGTAATTGTCCCGATGAAGAGGGAACTGAAAGGCGGGTCAATAGTAGCAATCTTGCCAACCTCTTCCTTCGTTGCAGTAATTGTCCCGATGAAGAGGGAACTGAAAGAAGGTTTCTGTACTGATTGATCAGACCTTTCTCCAGGTTGTAGCGGGGAGGTGGAGAGAAATGGAGAGAAGCTGTCTTGATTGTAGCGGCTATCTGCTCGCGTCTGTGGAGGAGACAACAGAATTTGGCATTTGCCTGAACGACGAGGCTTTTGAACCATTTGTGGAAGAGCTATTGGCGAATGTGGATTTCCCTTCCTGCCGCGATCTCGTGGAGGAGAAGAAGTTCGAGGGAAATCGTCCGGTATGTCCCGATTTCGAGGAAGCGGAAGTCATCGAGATCGACGATAACAGCCCACTGGGTAAGCAACTGCACCGCCTGGCTGAAAGGTTGGGGAATTGACACCCGAAGCATAGGTGGGGCTTATTTGGTCGGGACGACTGGATTCGAACCAGCGACTTCTGCGTCCCGAACGCAGCGCTCTACCAGACTGAGCCACGTCCCGACCCCAATGACTAAATAGCAAAAGCAGCAGGCAATGTCCAGTGGAGAAACAGTTTTGGCCTGCCTGCGGCAGCGGGTGACAGCTGCCCCCGGCAAATCGAGTCTGCTTCCTAGATTGTCGCAGTATGCCGGTCAACCGCAGGCCGATAGTTCATGACCAGTACTTTCTTGCTATCCTGAAAGACCACTTCTATCTTTTTGGGACTCAATTGCCGGGCAACAATACCAGGGCCGAACACGGCATGTCTTATGATATCACCGACGGCAAATTTGCCATCCAGTGAGTAGGCGAGCCCTGTGTCGGCGTCAATTCGAGCAAGCTTGGCTCGCAGCTGCTCTTCAGACAGGCCCGCTACGTTTATTGTCTGCCTCTCCGCCTCCTGCTCCAGCAGTTCAAGGTCAGCAGCTGGATCCAGGTCTTGCTCGAGCAAATCTTCATGATCTTCCACAGGAATTTCATCGTCAGAAAGAACTGGCATTGTTTGCTCCTCCCCTTCACAAGGTTTCAGCTTCAAAGGACCATACCATCTATTTTTCTAGAGCATGCCAGGAAGATTACTCCCAAAAATTGCGGAAGCATAAGTTATTTTGTCTGCCACTGCAAGTCAAAAAACAAAAATTCGCCATGGTCAATTTTTGTTGGACATTCCGCCGCAAAAAAGCTATCAGAAGCCAACACCAGCGAAGGTATCCGGCTTCAGTGAGTGGCGGAAATTCATGCAACAGATGCTGACAACCATCCTGCCTATTTTCGCAATCATCGTTCTTGGCTGCTGTCTTCGCCAGTTCAACTTCATCCAGGAAGGGTTCCTGGTGCAGGCCAATCGTCTGGTGTATTTTGTTGCCATTCCCGCCATGATATTTCATGAGGTCTCTGGCATTACCTTGTCGCTGTACTTTGATCCGTTCACAGTGGCAGCCATGTTGCTGCCCCTGCCAATTGTAATAGCGGCTGGTTTTTTCCAGCTCCGCCTGGTCGGCTTGCAGCGTTCTCAGGTGGGCACCTTCTTGCAGTGCAGTTTTCACGGCAACCTGGGATATGTGGGTCTGGCAGTGAGTTATTACTTTCTCGGCAAAGATGGTTTTACCCGGGCCAGCATCTTCGCGGGATTTCTTATCCTGTTGCAGAACGTCCTGTCAGTTACCCTGCTGCACACCTTCAGCTCGGCTGCCCGGGCCAGCCGCTCGCCTGCAGTGGTTGTCAGGCAGATACTTTTCAATCCTATAATTCTGGCAGTTACTGCGGGAATTGTTTCCTCTTCGCTGGCTGTTACTCTGCCCGTGCTGCTCAATCGCAGTCTGCAAATATTGAGCGGCATGGCTTTGCCACTGGCACTTCTGCTGATAGGTGCTTCCATTTCTTTCGGCAAGATTCGGACCTATCTGAGACCACTCTTGTCGATCAGTCTCTCCAAGCTGGTGCTGCTGCCAGCTGTAGGACTTTTGCTTTTCCGCATGCTGGGCATTCCCAAGCACAACCTGCTGCCCGCTCTCATCCTGCTTGCCTCTCCTACCGCTACTGTGAGCTATGTGATGGCCAAAGCGATAGGTGGTGATGCAAGTCTGGCTACTGCGGCAGTATCCCTGACAACGCTGGTGTCAGCACTCACTTTCATGTTCTGGCTGGGAATTCCCTCATGATCATATGGCCATGGCAGATTTTTTCGGACGGCGGGCTTGAAGACGAAGTTGAGCTGCCTGTTCAGCGGGCAGCCAGGAGAATGCGGCCTTGGCGGCCCACAAGGAAATGCAGACAGGGAGCCAGCAACTCGACTCGAGCATCATATTGCCACCACAGGAGGCCATGATGAGCAATGTGAACAGGAGAAATACTGCTGACTATGGCAATGGTCTGAGCGATAGGCTGGAGCCGCTCAGCCCCATAGACATCAAACGGACCGAGGATTTCGACCATCTTCTCAGGCAGATGCAGAAGACATCCTTTACCGGCAGGAGTCTCGGAGAGGCGGCTGAAGTGCTGGCAGCCATGGTGGCCGATGAGAAGTGTCTGGTAGTGGCCACCTTTTCGGGAGCAATGACAGTGGCCAAAATGGGACTGCTTATCTGTGACATGATCGACTGGGGCTGGATAAACATCATTGTTTCCACTGGGGCTCTGGTGGCTCACGGTTTCGTGGAGGCGGCAGGGATGCTCCATTTCAAGCATAGAGGAGAATTCGATGACGAAATGCTTTACAGGCGCGGCTACAACAGAATCTACGACACCCTGGAACTGGAAAAGAACCTGGATCGGACGGAACGCATCATAGGCGAGATTCTCGACAAGCTGGATACAGACAAGCCGTTCAGTTCAGAACTGCTCTGCAGAGAGTTGGGCAGGTGGCTGGCAGGCTCCACCAGGGAGCCAGGCATCCTCAGGAGCGCCTTTCTCAAAGAAGTGCCGGTGTACATTCCGGCCTTTACCGATTCGGAACTGGCCCTGGATGTGGCCAGCTGGATGGTGCGTCAGAACATGAAAAGAGATGAAGAAAAAGGTCTTATGCAAGCTCTGAGTGAGATGGTGTTCGCCTTCAATCCATTCCTGGATCTGGCCTCCTACACCAGGAGGGTGTTGCAGGCCGAGAGGCTGGGCATATTCACTATTGGGGGCGGCGTGCCCCGGAACTGGGCCCAGCAGGTGAGTCCCTTCCTGGAGATACTGCAGCACAGATGCTCGAGATCGCTGCCGCTCAGGAAATTTTCCTATGGCGTGCGCATATGCCCTGAGCCGGCGCACTGGGGTGGCCTGAGCGGCTGCACCTATTCCGAGGGAGTCTCCTGGGGGAAGTTTCATTCTCCTGGGGGTGGCCTGAGCGGCTGCACCTATTCCGAGGGAGTCTCCTGGGGGAAGTTTCATTCTCCTGGAGAGGGCGGCAGGTTTGCTGAAGTTTTGTGCGATGCCACCGTGGCCTGGCCAATTCTCGTGCGAGGGGTGAAAGAGCGGCTGGACAAGCAGCGTGAGTCGACGAATTCAGCGGCACAGATCTCTGGCAGGGAGGCTGGCGATCTGTAAGCAGATGGTGCGGCAAGGCATTCAGGAAGCCACTGCTACTCCACAGGCTTTGTCCCGGGCGGCTGAGGAAGCATTGCTTCGAGGTTATCATCTTACAGGGAGAAAAGAGTGTTATGTTTTACGGCAAGCGGAGTCAATTGTCCCCTGCTGCTGGGCAGCAGTGTGTTCGTGGACGCGTGACAGAAGCCTCCTCCGATCTCTTCAGAATAAGGAATCAGGACGGCCTTTTCGAGATCGCTGCAGCCAGAGGGCAGCTGCCGCACAGGGGTGACATTGTCGAGGTGCTCGTGGACGACAGCCGCTCTCCTCCCCGGGCAGTGTCTCTTCGTCGCCTGGTGGCTCCGCTGCGGGATCCCCTGGAGCATTCCGACAGCCTCTTCTATCGATTGCATCATGGCCGGGGCAGGGTAAGAGACCTCTTGCTGTGCAAGTCGAAAGCCCTGGCCCTAGTGCGCCGCTTTTTTGCTTCCCGTGGGTTTGTGGAATGGCAGACCCCTCGCCTGGTTGCCTCACCGGGAATAGAAGTAC
>JAFDGZ010000150.1 GCA_019309045.1 Deltaproteobacteria bacterium
CAGAGCTACAGGACAAAGAATTCTGTAGCATGTTTCCCAGAGATTTGTTTGACTTGGGCAATGACGAGTTGCAGGTTGCGATTTGTGGGCCTTGTTGCAGCGACATCTTGTCCTAGCAGTGAATCTTGACAACAGATCCAGTTAGAGCAGCTCTCTAGCCGCGATCCAAGAGAGAAGCTGGTTAGGGGCTACGAGTTGCCTGTTTGGCTGCTAGGCTGGAGCTTTTTTCGCTGGCTTTTATTGCAAGGCATTTTACCGGGTGCGCTTCTGTATAGTGCAAGGACTCGCCGCGGTTGATTTTGGCAAATTTGACTGTTGACGTTTCTGCTGATTTCCCTCCCTTCAAAAGACTTCAGAGGTGAGAGCAGGCTGGTGCCAGTGGCAAGGAAAGACCTGAAGATCCTCATGGTTTCGTCGGAAGTGGCTCCTTTTGCCAAGACCGGGGGGCTGGCGGATGTCCTGGGCTCGCTGCCCCAGGCCTTGCGGGAGCTTCGGATGTCCTGGGCTCGCTGCCCCAGGCCTTGCGGGAGCTTGGCTGCGAGGTGCGAGTCGCTATGCCGCTTTACCGGTGCGTCAGGGAGGCAGAGATGGCGGCGACTTGTCTGCTGGCAGACATGCCTGTGCCTCTCGGCTCAAGGTTGATCACGGCTGATGTGTGGCAGAGCAGTGACCGGGGGCAGGTGTTGGTCTACTTTGTTAGAAGGGATGAATTTTTCGATCGCAGCCAGCTTTACGGCAGTGAAAAAGGTGATTACTTCGACAATGGCGAACGCTTCATTTTCTTTTGTCGAACGGTGCCACTTTTGTGCCGGCAGCTCAACTTCAAACCTGACATCATTCACTGCCATGACTGGCAGACAGCCCTGGTGCCAGCCTACCTCGACCTGCTTTACAGGCGGGAGTCTTTCTGGCGTGGAACAAAGAGTGTCTTTACCATCCACAACATTGGCTATCAGGGCATCTTTGCCGCAGACCTCTTCACGCTCACGGGACTGCCGAAAAGCTTCTTCAGCGTGGCAGGGATGGAATTCTGGGGAGGGGTGAACTTTATGAAGGCTGGCATTGTCTGTGCTGATGCCATTACCACGGTGAGTCCCCGCTACAGTGAAGAGATCTGTACTAGCGAGTATGGCAACGGCCTGGATGGTCTGCTGCGGCAGTACAAAGACAAACTCCATGGCATTTTGAACGGGGTGGACTACAGGGAGTGGAATCCTGAGACAGACCCATATATTGCCGCGCCCTATTCAGTCGAAGATCTCAGCGGTAAGCTCATCTGCAAGGAGGATCTGCTCGATGCCTTTCAGTTGCCCCCAAGCCTGAAGCATCGTCCACTGCTGGGCATGGTTTCCAGATTGGCAGAACAGAAGGGGTTTGACCTGCTGACAGACATCATCGATAATCTCATGGAGCAGGACCTGGGCATGGTGCTTCTGGGTTCTGGAGAGTTGAAATACGAGCGGTTCTTCTCTGAACTTGCCCAGGGTTATCCCGAGAAAATAGGTGTTCGCTTCGGTTATGACAATCGGTTGGCCCACAAAATCGAGGCAGGTGCTGACATGTTCCTTATGCCATCCCGGTATGAACCGTGCGGCCTCAATCAAATCTACAGCCTGCGCTACGGCACGGTGCCCATTGTCAGGGCCACGGGAGGACTGTTCGATACGGTGGAGCCCTACGACCCCAGGCAGAACAGTGGGGTGGGCTTCACCTTTGAAAAATACGAACCCGAGGCTCTACTGGGAGCAGTACTGCAGGCCCTGCGCTGTTATGCTCGGCCAGAGGTCTGGAAGCAGATCATGAAAAACGCTATGAAAATGGACTTCAGCTGGGGAACTTCTGCCCAGAAATATCTGGAGCTCTACCAACAACTTTTGCAGAGATAGGTCTTTGCCAGAGCTTTCTCATGGAGGTTTAAGATGCTGAGTGCAAAACGGTTGCTTTTCCTGGTTCTCGCAGTTCTTTTTGCGACTTTTATTTATCAGAACGCAGAAGTAGTGCAGGTCCGGTTTCTCTTCTGGAGCACTGCCGCATCCAGGGCCCTGGTGCTGGTGGGTACCTTTATCGTCGGCGTGGTGGTCGGCCTGGTTTCAGGAATGGTGCTCAGAAAGGAGCGTCGTACTGACAGTGCCCAGGCTGAATAAGGACACCCTGTTGAACACACTCACGGAGGCGTTGGCGATTGCTGACCACTTTCACTTGCTCTGTCAGACAACAAAAGTGAGATTCAAGCGGTAGAAAAGGAGACGGTGCTATGTCACACCAAGGACGGCCTTCTTACAAGGGGCTGGAGGATCTTGGCCTGGAGAATTTATCGTACATTTATTGGAACCTTACCACTTCCAGACTCTATGAGCAGGCAGTGCGCCGGCGTGAAGGACTCATCGCTCATCTGGGCCCACTGGTTGTGCGCACTGGCCACTACACCGGCAGGGCTCCAAAGGACAAATTTATTGTAAGAGAGCCGAGCAGTGAAGATAAGATCTGGTGGGGTGATGTCAATGTTCCTTTCGAGGAGGACAAGTTCGAACGCTTGTTCCACAGGCTGCTGGCTTATTTGCAGGGGAAAGACGTTTATGTTCAGGACTGTTATGCAGGGGCCGACCCGCGCTATCGTGTGCCTATTCGGGTGGTGACCGAGACCGCCTGGCACAGCATTTTTGCCCGCAATATGTTTATCCGCATCACGGACCGCGCACTGCTTGATAGTCACCGGCCGCGCTTCCACATTATCTGTACACCGCAGTTCCACGCGGTTCCTGATCTGGACGGCACCCGCTCTGGCGCTTTTATCGTGGTCCATTTTGGCAAAGGTCTGGTGCTTATCGGCGGCACCAGCTATGCCGGCGAGATCAAGAAATCAGTGTTCACCATCATGAATTATCTCCTGCCACAGGAAAGAGTGCTCTCCATGCACTGCTCCGCCAATGTGGGTGACAGGGGCGACGTGGCTGTGTTCTTTGGCCTTTCCGGGACCGGCAAGACCACACTTTCAGCTGCACCCGGGCGCCGGCTTATCGGCGACGATGAACACGGCTGGAGCGACAATGGCGTCTTCAACTTCGAGGGGGGCTGCTATGCCAAGGTGATCCGTCTTTCGGCGGAGGCAGAACCGGATATTTATGAGTGTACCAGAAGGTTTGGAACTGTGCTGGAAAACGTCGCCATTGACCCTATAACCCGCCGCATTGATCTTGATGACGACTCCCTCACCGAGAACACCAGAGCTGCTTATCCAATAAGCCACATTGCCAATGCAGAGCTCAGCGGTGTTGGGGGCCACCCCAAAAACATAGTCATGCTCACCTGCGACGCCTTCGGGGTTTTGCCGCCAGTCAGCAAGCTTACCCCGGCGCAGGCCATGGCCCACTTTCTCCTGGGCTATACCGCGAAAGTGGCGGGCACGGAAAAGGGCATCACCGAACCGCAGGCTACTTTCAGTGCCTGCTTTGGTGCTCCCTTTATGGCCCTGCCGCCAACCGTGTATGCCAGTCTCTTGAAGGAAAAGATATCCGAACACCAGGTGAACTGCTGGCTGGTCAACACAGGCTGGACTGGCGGCACTTACGGCGTGGGCGAGCGGATGTCCATAGCTCATACCCGCAGACTGGTGGAAGCAGCGATTGAGGGCGCCCTGGACGAGGTGCCCTTCGAACAGGAGCCGCATTTTGGCCTGCACATTCCCCGGAACTGTCCCGGTGTGCCTGATGAGGTACTGAAGCCAAAGAATACCTGGGCGGACAGCGCTGCTTATGATGCCAAGGCCAGCGAACTTGCTGCCATGTTTGGTAAGGAATTCGAGCCATTTGCAAACAAGGTGACAACCGAGGTAAGAGAGGCCATCGGCCGCCTTTGATGGTGAGGCTGGAGGCTCATAATCGAGGAAGATTTCGCACGGGCAAAGTCAGAATGAAAAACCCGTGGTGACTACCATGGGTCACCACGGGTCTCGGCTTCTGCTAGCAAATTGCCGTTCCTGTTGTGAGCTGGCCCTCTTTTAAGCTGCTGACCCTGACGAGTCACTGCGAGTGGGCGCCAGAACGCTTATGCAACAGCAACAGCACTTGTCTTCGTCTTTGGCCTTCATGCAGGCCAGTTCATATCCATCTGGACAGCTGAGGTTTTCTGTTTTACTCATTTGCTCATCTCCTTGCATATGGGGTTCCAGACTGATCTCTGGTTGAAATCATATGTTCTTCATAAGAATTATAAGCAAATTTTTCTTTTGAGACCACTTTTCCAGTTCTGCCCGACCTGGCCAGCCATGAAGATAATGATTCTCATTACTTACCTTGCTTTTCTTCCTTTTCCCTTTCTATGCCTGGTTCTCCTACTCTCATCCTCCAGTTGTGGCCAGGGTCCGCAGGCTTCGGGAGGGCACTGTTAGCCCACCAGCATGAGACTCAACTGAGGCCAGAAAGTGATGAAAACGAGGGCGACGAGCAGAATTGCCAGGAAGGGAAGGGCTGCGAGCCCAAGTTGAACAATTGAACGGTCGAAGCGCAGACTGGCAATAAAAAGATTCATGCCGATTGGCGGAGTTGAGTAGCCGATTTGCAGGTTGGTAAGAAAAATCACCCCCAGGTGCAGCAGATTGATG
>JAFDGZ010000151.1 GCA_019309045.1 Deltaproteobacteria bacterium
ATACCAATAACCAACGGCCTGAAAAGTACCATGGTGCCGGTCAGGGTAATTCGCAGGGAAATGGTGCAATTGCCGAGCGGCACTTTTGATGCCTACTTGCTGGAGCCTGAAACCACCCGCCTTGGAGGGGTATTCAGAAAAAGCAAGAATCCTAAGATTCAGGTGTGGTTGTCAGCTGACAAAAGACGACTTCCGGTAAAAATCAAGATCAAAGTCCTTCTCGGCAGCATCATTTGTGAACTCACATCTTTTGAGGAGCACTAATTATGGATATTTCTATATCAGGCACGCCTGTAATTTGAAATAGCCTAGTTCAAGAAAAGCGTTGCCAGGTATTCACATAGAAAAGTGATGAAACAGGGTCTGCCGGTAGACATGATGACAACCAACTCATTATAAAAACAAGAAGAACCTCGACTCAGTGCCGGTATTTCATACGGTTCAATTAAACGCGATCTAGTATCTGACTTCCAATTCCATCACAGGAGTGGAAAATTAGGGCATGGTGGTTGTCAGATGCTGATCAACCCGCTCAAACAGCTTGAGTTCCTTAACAAAACGAACCGCAATACCTTCATTCTCCAAATCTGTTCTGACAATAACAGCTGTTCCCTGCAGGGCAATAGTCGAATCATGACCAGAAAAATCAGGTGGGATGAAGAGCGTGATGGTCATCAACTGGTGGGGTTGGAGATCTTTCCAGTCAGCAGTTTTTATGAATGCGCCACCTTGCCCTAAATTTTCTGTTACTCCCCATACACAAACATGTGAATCATCCGCTCTAAGAGTTGTGTCAAAGCGTTGTTTAAGTCGAAGATATACCCGGCGATCGTCGCTTTCCATCGAGAAAACGGCCCAATAGGCTATGCTATAGCCTCAAGGAGTTGAGAATCTGTCAGATACACTTCCCTTCCTGGTATGGTAAGCCCATATTGCAGACGTGATGTCGGGGTCTTCATGTGGCAGTTGTTTCTGCCGAACAAGCGGTGTCTCTCTCATGCACCCAAACCGGATGGAGACTTTGAACAAAAAGCATACAGCTAGTACACTTTTGTTCGCTCTCCACCAACTCTTGTGAACTAAGAAGTTGAGAGACCAGATACACTCTAGCCATCTCCTCGATGTGGGGGCACATGAGGCGACGCAGTGTTAAACAGGAATTTAGCCTATCATTCAGCACAGAGCCCTCACCTGCTCCCTTCTCGAGAAGCCATCTTTCTAGAATAGCTCTCCAGGGAATAATTGAAATCAAATCCTGGAGCAAACTCACTAGAGCCCTCCAAAACTGATGTATTGTAATGCAATACAATACATAAAGTCAAACATTATTTTAAGCTCGGGTCTTTTTTTAGCTGCTTCGTTAAATTACCCCTCCCCTGGTGGTCTGCCAGGAGCTCAGTCGAGTCGGAGGGGGTTAGGAGGAGGGGCATAAGATTTGCTCGCTATAGATTTAGTCGACATTTTGCGTGCGAGCCCTTTAGGTCAGGGATTTTCTGGCGAGGAGTTCCTCTGAAATACTATCAATTATAATATACTATGATATAGCCTCGTGCTATAAAATGCTCAAATGTAACGCCTTCTTTCAATGCCCCTTCTTCTATCGTTTCCAGTTCTTCGCTCAGAGTCTTGGTTAGCACTAAGATTATTCATGCGCCTTTCGACGCCTGAGCGCCTGTCTCGGCCACACCGTCTATCCCACGGACCGCGCCTTCTTTCCACCCCGCCATTGATAAAGTAGTCGAGATCGTGAGCCTGACGCCGGTCCCACTGGTATCTCTTGGTGGTTCCTTGCCTTACCAAGCCCTGACTCATCTATCCGCACTCTTTCGAGACGAAAAGCATCTCCCCCAGCACGTGCTATATCCTAGTCTGCAGCAGCATACGCAGGTGTTCTGTTCAGACCTGGAATAGAATAATCAGAAGAATCTTCCCCCGAGAGGAGACAATACGGAAGTTTCTCCATGTATACGTGCAATTGCTTGCATGAACCAGCACACTCACTCTTGTCTTTATTAAGACGTTCACACTGGAAGCATGGGCTCCGCTGCTTTCTCATGATGTTTCTCCCTGTGTTCGAGAAGCAGATACCATCAGTCAACCACTCTTTTTTGGGGTCGCCATCCTTTCTCTTTAGTCAAAGGTCGTGCCAAAGCAGTGTATTTCATTATTTCTTATCATTTCAGATACTAATACAACAGATCATAAAAAGGTCAGGTGAGCTGATGGGTAGAGAAAGTCTCAAAAGAGGAAACTAACTACCATTTGTGAGGACAACCTTTACCAGGGCCTACTGGACGGCCTTTCCACAAATTCATGCAGTATAAGATGAGGTTCATCGCGGCTGGATCCTGCTCAAACAAAGAAGGTGCTGGGTTCTTGGCGCAGGGTGCAGGTCGAAGAGAAAAATCTGAAAAGAACTCTTGCGGGATGTTCTTCAGTCAGAATTGAACAAAAGGCAACCCAGAACGCCTAGTCTTTCCTCGTCAGGGAATCTCGTTCTAGATTAGACATGGGAGACGCACACCTCAAAGGAGGGGCATACTGTGGTAAACGACCGCAGGCGTATCCATATCGCTGCCTAGGCTGAGCCCCGGCCAGACACAGACCGCCCCATCCTGTGGCAGGAAAGAAATTTATTTGAGCAAAGGGGCCGCGGTCAATGACCACAACTACAACCGCATTTAAGCAGCCTCGAGCTCCTCTGCTGTCGCCACTATTTTTTCCCAGGCGCTGCGCACATGGTGTTCTTTTGTGTGCGTCTGACCCACACAAAACCTCAGGACAAAATTGTCGCTGAGAGTTGTGTGAGTGAGGTAGAGAGCCCCGCTCTCGTTGAGGTGCGTCAACAAACGCCGGTTCAATTCATCTCCGCCCACATGACGAAAACAGACCAGGTTCAAGGGCGCTGGAGCAGCCAGTTCAAACCTGTCTGACTGTTCGACCCAGCCGGCAAATTCCTGAGCCAGCTGCACGTGTCGTCTCACATGATGACGCAAACCTTCTATGCCATAGTAACGAATGACAAACCACAGCTTCAGGGCTCGAAAGCGTCTGCCCAGGGGAATCTGCCAGTCGCGATAATCAAATACTTCGCCTGACTCGGTCGCCTGGTTGCGCAGATATTCAGGCAAAATGCTCAGTGATCTTATGAGCACTTCCCGATTTGCCAGGTAGAAACAGTCACAGTCGAAGTTGGTAAACATCCACTTGTGTGGATTGAAGCAGTAGCTGTCCGCCAACTCCAAGCCCTTGTGGATGTGGCGAAACTCAGGGCATACTGCTGCAGTGCCAGCCATGGCACCATCGACATGAAGCCACAAGCCTTCATCTTGACAGATGCGGCCTATTTCAGGCAGTGGGTCGATAGCATTCGAAGATGTAGTTCCCACCGTAGCGCAGACAAAGCACGGCATAAGTCCTGCCTGCCGGTCCTGGTCAATTTGCCTGGCGAGCGCTTCGGGTCGGAGGGCAAATCGATCGTCCACCTCCAGCAGCCTCAGATTCTGTCGTCCGAGTCCGGCAATTTTTACTGCCTTTTCTATGGAGGAATGGACCTGGCTAGAAGCATAGGCAACAAGCCGGCCATCACATCCCTGCTCGTTGCTGGCAAAATCTGTTGCTCGCTCTCGTGCTGCCAGCAGGGCGCAGAGAGTGGCACTCGAAGCCGAGTCCTGGATCACCCCGCCTCCTGGTCCATCGGACCTGAACTTGCCGGGCAAGTCAAGCATATCCACCAGCCAATCGAGCACGTGCGTCTCCAGTTCCGTACATGCAGGACTGGTGGACCAGAGCATGCCCTGTACTCCCAGACCAGCAGAGAGCAGCTCCCCAAGGATTGAAGGACCAGAGGTGTTTGCCGGGAAAAAGGCGAAAAAGTTGGGTGATTGCCAGTTGGTGAGCCCGGGCACTATAATATCCTGCACATCCCTGAGAATTTCTTCGAAAGGCTCTCCCTCAGCTGGCGGCGAGGCAGGCAGAGAAGCGCGAATTTGCCCGGGCTTTACCCGGGACAGGACAGGCAGTTGTTCCACTTGTTGATGGTAATCTGCAATCCAGTC
>JAFDGZ010000152.1 GCA_019309045.1 Deltaproteobacteria bacterium
GTTATGGATAATGGGAAACAAGTCCCCTCGGGGATAGTTCCGTGGGAGTTCTACAACCGTATAATGCGATAAGATCGTAATGGGGATAGATGGGCACATCCATAAAATTATAAAATTCTTCTTTCTGACTTGCTGATGCGGGCTGCTGGTCTGAACTGGCCAACTATCTGATATTCTGAAATGAATGCTTCAAGGATAGCCTGATATATACCCTGGGTGAAAGCGCACGCCACGGCCTGATTTCAGAGGAGATGTGCGTTGCTGGATTGGGAAGTTGCAACAATTATATGACGCAGCAAGAAAAAACCTGCCTGCCGGGCAATTTTGCCGCCTGCCCCAATGTCTCAGAAGCGAATCTGCACACCGGCGCCAATACCGTATTCGGAGTGCCATTGACCAATAATCGAGATATTTTTGCGCAGCAGGTAGGCCAGCCTTGTTCTACCCTCCCACTTATCGTGGCTGTCATACTGTGCTTCTCCGTAAAGTGAGAGTCGAGGAGTAAGATCAAGAGATTTGCCCAGGTTGAGCCGGGCACCCCCCTCTGCATCAACCCAGAAGCGAGACTCCACATTGAGGGGCAGCAGGTACCTGAGCCCTATTACGGGCCGGGTATTATCGATGTCGTTGCCAGAGCCAAGCATGTCTGCCCCGGCCAGGATGGTGAAAAAGCGATTGAAGTAACGGTCATAGGTAAAGATTCCTTCCCATTCGCTGGGGCTCACATCTTGCCAGCCTACTTCCCACTCCGCAGTCAGGATGTTGCGCGTGTTGGCAAGCATCAAGAAGCCCTCCGTCATATTGCTCAGGGCGTCGGCTTGCCCCCAGAAATACCATGAATCTTTATAGAGCTTGGGCCTTACTGCGGCAAGCTGGGGATCCAATACAAAATCCTCGTAATGGACGACCCGGGCCATGCCGCTTTTCATATGGTAGAGAAGGTGACAGTGAAAGAACCAGTCGCCGAATTCGTTGGCGTTGAATTCTATGACAGTTGTGGACATGGGAGCGACGTTGACGGTGTGTTTGAGCGGAGCGTAGGCGCCCTGACCGTTTATGACTCGGAAGAAGTGACCGTGCAGATGCATGGGGTGGTGCATCATGGTTCGGTTGATAAGAATGAAGCGGGCCACTTCACCTTTGCGAATGCGGATCGAGTCGCTTTCCGATAGCGCCCTGTTGTTGATAAACCAGACGTAGCGCTCCATGTCTCCCTCGAGAGTGAGGCGGATTTCCCGAACGGTTTTGCCTTTAGAAAAGGCGGTAGGCTCTTTAGAGCGGAGTTTGGCATAAGGTGGCCATGGGCGGCTCGGATCCATGCCATCGACTGCAAGATTTCTGGATGAAGAGACGTCAGCAGCGAGCAGGCTAAAATCGCTGCCGAATTTCTTGCCGATCCTGGCATTCTGATCGGACAGAGGCATGGAGCGGCTGCTCTGCTGCATTCCTTCTGTGAGTTCCATTGCAGCGCCTGAGGTGCCCGTCGTTTCTACCCTGGAAGGCTGTTCCATCCCTTCCATTGTCATTCTTGCCGGTTCTGCGCCATGGTCCATGCTTTGCATGCCGGGCATGTTGCCCATATTCAACTGCCCCCCACCCATCATGCCGGGCAAGTCGAACTTGCCAGCCTGGACATCGGCATCGGACATACCCATAGCTGCAGAAGGTGTGAGGGAGAAAATTTTTCTCAAACTGAGATCGCCCATAGTGTGATAGAGGTTAGGCCTGGGTACATCAGCAGCCGCATGGTGCTTGCCGGAACCGATCCATATGGAAGCGTAGCCAGAGCCGTCGTGGGCCGTGGCACGGAATTCGTAAGCACCCGAGGCAGGCACCTGGACGAGTACATCGTAGGTCTCAGCGACGCAAATGAGAAAACGATTTTCTTTGACCGGCTCAACGTCCAGACCGTCGGCAGCGACGATGGTCATCGGGCCGCCAGCAAATTCCACGAAAAAATAGGTAGTGGCAGAGCCATTGATGATGCGCAGCAGCACAGTCTCATATGGGCCTGCAGGGAGCGTGGATTGGGGACTGCCGTTGACCAAAAAGCGGTCATAAGCTACATCCGCCATGTCCATGGGCGGCATTCGCAGGAGTTCTCGTTTGAAGTAGTCGCCGAGCATGCCGAGGCGGACAGCGCCGATAATACTCTGGGCGCTGCCTTTTTCGACTGCATACCACTCACTGCCGCGCTTGAGTGTCCGATTCACCTCGTGCGGGTTCTCGTCGGTCCAATCCGATAGCAGCACTACATGCTCGCTGTCAAAGTTCAAGTGATGCTGGCGCGGCTCAATGACAATAGAACCGTAAACCCCGCTCTGTTCCTGGAGGTCCGTATGAGAGTGATACCAGTAGGTGCCGCTCTGGCGGATGGGAAATTCATAGGTAAATGTCGTGTGGGGACTGATGGGCGGGAAACTGACGTAGGGAACGCCATCCATGTCGGGGGGCACGAGCAGACCATGCCAGTGGATGGAGGTCTCCACGTTCATCTCGTTATGGACGATGATGCGGGCGAAGTCCCCCTCTTTGAACCTCAGGGTGGGTCCGGGAATGCTGCCGTTTATTGTCATAGCCGGCACAGGCCTGCCGGTAATGTTCATCTGTTGCCGGGCTATGGTAAGTTCATATTCGACAGTTGCCGCTCGAGCCGGGAGCTGGCAAAAAAGAACAAGGGCAGCCAGGATTATAATTGCGGTGTTTCTGGAGCTGAGCATCCAAAAAAACTCCTTCTTTTGGAACAGAGAGCTCAAAAACATGCCCCAGACTGTATATCTCAGAGGACAATTTGTAAAGATTCATCAGAGGAAGATTGCTGTATCAGCCTGGCAAGTAGATCGTGCTATCTTCAGGGCAGCGGCTGACTGTCTACAAAACAACCCGGGGATTTCAGGCTGGGGCAGAGTTTCCCTGTTCCTCACCAGGTGCAAGACCTTGCCAGAGTACATCTGGAAAGATGCTCCTTGCTGTTATTACAGTGGCGTCAAAAGGGGGTTCAGCAAATTTCTTCACAAGAGGATCTAGAGGCTTTCAGTCCGTACTTTTCCTCAGGCAAGCTGATTCCGGTACCTTATGATGCCCTGAAGAATCTTACGCTGCTCTGGGGTGATATTGACAAAGCGAACTGCCAGTTCATATGAGGCAGCAGTAAAATCACTCTCGTCAATCGTCAGTCTGACTTTTCTCACCTCTGCCGCCACAGCAAGCCCACGTTCGGCTATCTCAATGCCGAGTTTGAAAGAGTCTTCCGTTACAGGCAGCTCGTGGCAGTTGATAAGGGCCCCGCCTTTGCTGATATTCTTGATCCTTCCTTCAACGGTCCCATGGGGAGTTATAATCTTCACAGGCCAGTTGATTTGTACTCTGGCATGCACACGCCTTTCCAGTCTCGAGACAGAACTCTTGTGAGGTCGTTCCACCCGGCAATACCTGGCACTCAGCTTTTGCAGAAACTGGCGATTTTCGTGATGAACTTCGAGGAACTGCAGCCCCACTCCAACCAGAATATTTTTCTCGTCAGAGCTCAGAACGTCGGACCATGTTACCTCGGCACGCAACAGCAGGGGCAGCCGGTTTGGCGGCCTGATAATGAGGCCGACCCGAGTGTGGAGGTCAATGGGGTGGCTGGATTCGCAGGGCGTCTCATATATGATGTAGGCCCCATCTTCACTCACATTCCTTGTGGTGGCAACGATAGTGGACTCTGCTGTCAGGATGGTCGCCGGCCAGTTGAGCACGGTGACTCCCTGACGAAGACCCATATGGTTTTGCCCCAGCTCTCCAACAGACACGGTTATCTTTTCGATCCTCTGTGCGTTCTTCCATGCGGCCGTCGCAATTGTAATTTGCAAATTAGATGCCGAAGTAACACGCACATGGCCTAGCTTGCGCCCAGATTCCCCATCTCTGAGTTGACGCTGACTGCCTGGAAGGGCTATAACCTGACGAAACAGCAGATGGCTTCAGCGGCACAGTTCGCAGAATAGCCCATTTTGCCGCAGCACAGGTATTCGCCGGTGTTCAAGCTGGTTTCCAGGTTGCAAATTGTAACAGAGTACCACTGGAGGTAAAGACAATGGCGGAGAAGGAGAAAATTTGCCGAGGAGATCATTCCGGGCACCTTTGTGTACTGGCAGGCAGCGGCAAGTTTGAGGAGATTAGAAAGCTGGTTCAGGACCCTCACTTCATGTGCTTCAACTGTGGGCGAGTTGCTCATTCTGAAAAACACCTCTGCAACCCAATGCCGAATGACTAGACCATGAGGACCAAACAGGATCTCGAGCGGATACTTTCTCGAATCGACCGTAAAGGATACAAGTCATACAAAGATATTCAGGGAGCGTATGCATTCGACACCTTCACTCTGCATATCGACCATGTACAGGGGGATCCCTTTGCAGAGCCGAGCCGGGTGCGAGTTCGACTTCAGCAAGGGGTGGCAGGATTCCCGCCGGACACCTACCTTGGCATGAGCAGAAATGTGGCTCTCAGGGACTACCTCACCAGGCAATTTTCCCGGGCCATCGGACGAGTTGTCCCCAGGCAGCAGCGGGGCAGCGGCAAAAGCGGACTCATCCGGATAGAGGTACCTGGACAGGAGATTCTGCCGCGCAGCTCCTGCCTGGTGGACGAACACTATGTGGAGGTTCGTTTCAGGATTGGTCTGCCAGCTGCAGGCAGATCCATACTTGCCAGAGAAGCAAGAGAGATGCTTCTTCGGGATATTCCGGAGGTAGTTGCCTCTTCCCTGGTTTTTGGCCGTCTGGATCGAGCTTCCCTGTACCGCCATCTTCGGACGAACGAGGATCAGGACGTGCTGCGGCAAATGCTGCGG
>JAFDGZ010000153.1 GCA_019309045.1 Deltaproteobacteria bacterium
CATTCCCTTGAAGGCCAGCCCTGGGTCCAGTGTGTCCTCTATGTCCACTGTAATGGGGCTATTTGTGTTATTGTTCTGAAATGTGACTTTGGCAGTCAGCTCACACGGTGAGGCTGAGGAGCAGACAGTAGCTGATGGAAGAGTAATATAGGTGCCAGTGTTCCCATCATATGTGAATGTCTTGCCGAGACATTCGAAGTCAAATTCCTCTGGCACTTCAATCTGATCGATGTCGAGATCGAGTCCACCAGGACCGCTCCACTTCATTCTGATCTTGTTCACATTTGCCCAGTCGACGCCCCCGCCTGCCTGTGCCGTGAAGTCAGTGGCCAGGTCAAGTGTTTCAACCTGACTGCTTGTTATTCCTCCAGGCAATTTCAAAGTGGCCTTTGACCACTGCGAAGCACTGGTGTATACTTCAAGATCGATGTCCACGGGCAGGTCATCGAATACAATGGTAATTTCAAACTGAGTCGCTGCTGAAAGGTTCGCCCCAAGTGAAAAATCGTTCGGATCTGCCGTCCCAGACCATACAACCTTAGCTGTACTGGTCGTATCGTTCGAATCGTTGCTATGGCTCAGGATGCCAGGCGTGGTATTGCCGACTCCGATGATGGCATTTCCACCGCCACCGGTCTTTTCAATTTCCATGTAGCGCGTTCCGCCTATGATGCCGGCCCCGGTTACTGTGCTGCTACCAGAGTTAGTCAGGACAGCCTGGCTGGTTTCAAAGGTATCCACCCCAATGTCTGCCCATGCAGTCTGGCCCACAGCAAACGTCAACATGACCGATAGGACCACTAAACACCAAAGAACTCTTCCCTTTTTCATCATTCAGCCCCCCTCTCTGCGTCCCTCTTCAAGGAGCAGATAAAGTGTAGAAATTTAAAAGTGCTATATCGCAAATAACCTTACATTTCTGTGCAGCTGTGCAGCTGCGCACAGATATTGTCAGGTGAATACCGTTTAACACCCCCCTTTCATTGCACAATTTATCAAACTCTCCCTTTGTCAAGGCAGGTTAATTGCGTGGCGAGCAGTCATAATAAGATAGAAACAAGTCCAAACCTTCCCTCCGCAAAGATCATGCCATATCGCCAAAAGGTACTTTTTATTAATATTATTACAATGTTAGTATGTAAACCTGGTTAACCTGCAACTGCTATATGAGCAAAACAAGTAATCTTTTGGGAAAAAAAATACCAACTTTGGTGACATAACTCGCCTCAAAATTGCTCAGTTTATAGGCCTACAGTGAGCACTCCAGCGAGTAGTTGCAGGCTCGAACGCTGGCGCATCTACTGGAGAGGTGCCTGATAGCCCGATCCCGCAGGGCCGATTTCCACGGTATTGCTGGTGCGAGAGGGGAGACTCGAACTCCCAAGGGTTTCCCCGCTGGATCCTAAGTCCAGTGCGTCTGCCAATTCCGCCACTCTCGCACAGAGTTCGAAGAAGATCAGGAAAATACCTTACACCAGCAACTATAGAGGACTGCTCTTCAATAAGTCAAGGCCTTGCTGGGTTGACTGCCAGGCACACAGAGCAACACGTGACGACAGGCTGCCAGGCAAATTAGCACCACATAACACCCGTAGCCAGGGCCTGTTTGCTGCTTTACAATAGCCAGCCTCTTGTGCTAGCTTGCAACTAGTAGAAATTACTCTTTATTGCAGTCATTTCTACGTTTCGGCGGTTTCTTGAATATGCGAGTTTCTGGAAATAGAAATCAGCAATACTGTGCTTTTCGGCCCCACTATTTAAGTAGAGCTAATCTGGGCTATCAGATTACCATTAGAGACGCACGTCTAACAAGTCATTCACAGATGGCCTTACCGAGGAGAATGCTATGCGCAAACTGAAGGCAGTGCAAAATTGCTGGTCTTTGTTGCTGTTCTGATGTTGCATCCTGTGCCTGCCTCATCGGCAGAGGCAGCTGCAGGGGCCACTCCAATGGCGCTGAACGTTGGGGTGAGCCGCGCAGCAGGTGGAAGTTTGCCGAGGATTCCTCTTTACTTCATCGAGAATCGTGGTCAATTAGATCCTCAGATAGCTTATTACATTCAGGGGCAGCACCTGAGCGTTTATTTTACCAGTCACGGAGTTGTATTCGTTTTGAGCAGTTTCATGGGCACGTCGCCTGCTCCGGACAAACTTATTCATATGGCATCTTACACTCCACGGCCGAATTCATTGGCACTAGGGTCGAACCACAGGCTACATCGCTGGGTGGTCAAGCTCGACTTTGTGGGAGCCAACGCCGAGGTTAGACCTCTAGGTCGGAGTCTCAGGCTAACCAAGATCAATTATTTTAAAGGCAAGCCTGCTCAATGGCAAGTTGGGATCAATACCTATGGGAGTCTGGTTTATCCTGATCTCTGGCCAGGGATTGATCTGATATACACTGGAGGAGTGAACCGACTCAAATACCGCTTTGTGGTCAAATCTGGGGCAGATCCCAGTCAGATTCGTCTGGCGTACAGCGGTGCCCAGCTGACACTTTCTGATGAGGGACATTTGCTTGTTGCCACAGGCATCGGCAGTCTTGCTGACGATGTGCCTTTTGCCTATCAAGAGCAGGGAAACAGACGTCACAAGGTAGATTGTTCCTATGAACTCGAGCAGGGGCGGACAAATGGCCCCCTCGTATATGGCTTTCATCTTGGTAACTATGACCGCAGCAGAACCCTTGTTCTGGATCCCGCTCTTGTAGCCTATTGTGGATATATAGGCGGCAGTGCTGGTGAAGAAGGTAGGGATATTGCGGTGGATGCCAAAGGCAATGCCTACATTACTGGGTGGACTGTGTCTGATCAAACTAGTTTGCCAGTCAAGACAGGCCCTGATACAACCCAGAATGGAGACATCGACGCCCTTGTCGCCAAGGTCAAAGCAGACGGTACCGATCTGCTGTATTGCGGCTACATCGGTGGCGACTCCTGGGACTATGGGGAAGGTATAGAGGTGGACAGCGATGGCAATGCTTATGTTGTCGGCTACACCGGTTCAAAGGAAAGCACTTTTCCCGTTCTGGGAGGACCAGATACTACACACAATGGCGGTGTTGGAAGCAACGATGCCTTTGTGGCCAAGGTGAAAGCGGACGGTAGCGGACTGGTATATTGCGGCTACATTGGGGGCAGCGAAGACGATCTGGCCTATGACGTGGCGGTAGATTCTGCAGGGAATGCATATATTGCAGGATATACCTGGTCCAATGAGATATCTGATAATTTCCCGCTGAGCGTGGGCCCTGACACGACTTATAACGGCAAAGGCGACGCCTTTGTGGCCAAGGTGAAAGCGGACGGCACTGGTCTGGCGTATTGCGGCTACATTGGGGGGGAAGACGGTGAGGAAGCTTACGGCATTGCAGTAGATGGAAACGGTAATGCCTACCTCACGGGTTATACGAGTTCAACTCAAAGCAGTTTTCCAGTAAAGACGGGCCCTGATACTACCCACAATGGATACACCGACGCCTTTGTGGCCAAGGTGAAAGCTGACGGCACTGGTCTGGCGTATTGCGGCTATATTGGAGGAGAGGCCTCTGAGTTCGGCTATGGCATTGCGGTAGATGGAAACGGCAATGCCTATATAACCGGCAGGACGGATTCCGGTGCAGACATAGAAAATTTTCCAGCCGTGGTGGGTCCTGATACAACCTTCAATTTCCTTACAGATGCTTTTGTGGCCAAAGTCAAGGCTGACGGCTCAGGCTTCGAGTACTGTGGCTACATCGGCGGCTGGGACCAGGATTGCGGGACGGACATTGCCATCGATGAAAAAGGATGTGCCTATGTTGCTGGTTATACCTCTTCGGATGTGGTTTCTGAACACTTCCCTGTCAAGGTAGGGCCGGATGGGAGCTATAACGGCGGCGACCATGATGCTTTTGTCGCCAAAGTGAAGGCAGACGGCACGGGTCTCGAGTATTGTGGCTACATCGGTGGCCACGCTGATGAGAGGGCCACCGGAATTGCTGTGGACCAAAGGGGTAATGCTTATCTCACTGGATGGACTTACTCTGGGGAGTCCACATTCCCTGTGCAGACGGGCCCCAGTACGGTCTATAACGGATCGGCAAAGGATGCATTTGTGGTGAAGATATGCCAGCATTCCTCAGCAACTGCCCTGCCAGCGATAGAATTATTGTTGGATGATAAATAGAGGTTTTTGCTTTGAAGGTTTCTTGAACTCTAGAGCAGACAAGGAGAAAGCGACCATGGGGATCGTCAAGCACCTGACCGTGTTTTTGTCGTTGCTGGCCATGCTTCTCATTGGGCCAGCAAGTGCATGGGCCGGCATATATCGCGCCACGCAGGTCTGGGACTATGTTGACAAATGGCAGTTTAGCGAGACAACCAGCCTGTATTACGATGCCAGCGGCAATCTATTTACAGTGGATGAAGACCTTTGCCTGGTGAACAAATACAATTCGCAGGGAGATCTCTTGCTCCGCTTTGGCTCGTGCGGCACGGGCAACGGCCAGTTCAGCTACCCCTCCGGAGTGGCTGTTGACAGCTATGGTTATATCTATGTAGCGGACACCAGAAATTCGCGCATTCAGAAATTCGACAGCAAGGGGCACTTCGTGCAGACCTGGTCAACGCCCCAGGATTCACACGGTCAGGACTCAACGCCTTACGATCTTGACGTGGATGCAGCCAACAACATCTATGTGGCGGTGGACGTCCTGAGCAAAGTTTGCAAGTATTCTCCCAGCGGCCTCCTGCTCAGGCAGTTCGGCAGCGGTTATGGTTCAGGGCCGGGCGAGATGGTATCTCCGCGGGGGGTCTGTGTGGCGCCAAACGGCGATGTCTATGTCTCTGATGATGGTCCGGTTGCCAGCATCCTGCGCTTCGACAAGAACGGAGTATTCATTTCGCGGTTTGGTGACAACGATACCCTGCCGGGCTATATCGGTCTTGGCTCTCCTCAAGGCATGGACGTCATGGGGAGCAGTGTGGTCGTTGCTCTTTCTGGAGGACTTAACAGATACACCTTCGACGGCACCTTCATCGAGACCCTGGGGGAGCTGGGTTTCGACGAGGACCAGTTCTGGAACCTCAACGACCTCAGTGTAGCCCCGGACGGCACCCTGGCCGTGGGTTCGCGAATGCCCTGGGTGCAGCTTTTCACCACTTCACCGTGGACTTTCGTTGCTGCCTGGAGCAGCAGCTCCAGTGCTCCAGGATACTTCGACGGTCCAAGAGATTTCGCTATAAGTACAGGGGGCCTGGTGTACGTGGCCGATTCCGACAACAACCGCATCCAGAAGTTTGCCATGGACGGCACTTATATTTCCTCCTGGGGCGGCAAAGGCACCGCCTACGGCAAGTTCGACCTGCCCTATTCGCTCGACATAGACGATCAAGGAGACGTCTATGTGTCAGACTTTCTCAACCGCCGCATTCAGAAGTTTGACGCCAATGGCAACTTTATCAAGGCCTGGGGCTCCCAGGGCAGTGGTTACGGCCAGTTTCAGGGAGTGGTGACAATACGTTTCGGTCCGGACGGCAAACTGTACACCCTGGACCGCGACAATGGCAGGGTGCAGATCTTCAACAAGAACGGCGACTTCGTAAATATGTGGGGCACACCTGGCAGCAATGAGGGAGAGCTTACCTGGCCGACTGCAATGGCCATCGACAAGATGGGCCACCTTTATATCAGTGACGAATACAAGCGCATCCAGAAGTTTACGGCCCAGGGCCTGTTTGT
>JAFDGZ010000154.1 GCA_019309045.1 Deltaproteobacteria bacterium
CTTCGTCGACATGTGCAAGCTCGGCTACGGCTACGGCTACGATGCGCGTTTCGGCTTCCGGCAACGTTGTTCGGCTCTTCCTTCGTTGCTGTGACCCGCTCACTTTCGCGGCAACATCCCCCTCCCACGTTTATCGGTTACGGCCAGGCCTGCGAGGCCCACTGAATCAATGGGTACCAGCCAATAAGCAGTAGGCACTGCGACTCATCTCTAAATACGTAGCCTTGAACCGTAGCCGATACGGGCTTCGTTGCCGTAACCCTGGCCCCTTACCGCACTCCAGATGCGGGCTTCGTTGCCGTGGCCTCTTGCCGATTCCTCTCAAATACCTCCTCTCGCCCAGTCACCGGCTTCCCGGGCTTTTCCTCTGACTATCCAAGCATATTTATTATTAAAGGATGCATCTGGTTAAACAACGTTCTTTCGGATTCAAGGTCTCGAGAGCACCACTACTCGGAAGGCAGTTATTTTGTGCTCGGAACAGCATCCGGGTAGAAAGCCTGCTGCCCATGAATAGTGTAATGGGCAATGAGGCTCTGGGCCTTTTTCCCCACAAGCCATCTGGCCAGTCGATCTGCACCGGCAAAGTTAACCTGGGGAAACTTCTCGGGATTCACCGGGATCACCCCATAAGGATTGAAAAGCCTGGGGTCGCCTTCGCAAAGGATCTCCAGAGCCAACCCTCCCTTCCTGCCTAACCTGTATTTCAGATAAGTACCGCGGTCTGTCAGCGTATATGCCTGCTTCTCCGCGGCATAGGTGAGTGTTTTTCCCATGCCCTGTCCAATGGAGCGGTACCAACCATCTGAATTGCTCGGGTAGCTGTAGGAAACCTTTTTCTTCTTGCCCTTTTTAATGATCTCGTGCACCTGCTGTGTTAGAGGCAGGCCTGTGGCCTTCCAGAGCGCCTGCTCTTTGGTGTGCGTCCCACTGTCGTCTCCGCGCGAGACGAAGCCTGCCTTTGCTTCGGCAATTCTCCTCAAGGCGAGCGCTGCGTCAGTTATCCCCTTGACTCTCGCTGGATCGTCTGCTGGGCCCACAATTACGAAATCATTGTGCATTACCCCCAGCCGATAAACGCCATAGCCCTGTCTGACAAACTCCTCTTCCCTCTCCCTGGCGTGTACAAAAATGACGTCCACGTTGCCGTCCATGCCGTCACGAATCGCGGCTCCGGTGCCTTTGGCGATGACTTTCACCCGAATACCGGTATCTCTGGTGAATTCCGGCAGCAGCACGTCAAGAAGACCAGAGTTCTCCGTGCTGGTGGTAGTGGACATTGTGACAACCTGGTCAGCCCCCAAGGCAGCAGGAGGAACCACACCCAGAAACAACACAACAAAGACGAACCAGCTCAACAGTTTTCGCATTACGCCCTCCTTATCTCATCCCCTGAAGACCACCTGTCCAGACAAACTCAGATCGTAGCCGGTAAGTTGAGCACTTGCCTCCATGAATTGCCGGTCGCGAAGAAGACCCAGAAATTTCTGCACCTCATGAGTAAAAAACAGCTCTTTACGAATGATGAAATCGTAGCGCTCCCAGCGCACCGGTACAAAGTCCAGGCCCAGGAGTCCTGCCACCGCAGCAATGGCAAGACCCGCATCCGCCCTCCCAGCAAGAACCTCCAGGCCCACATCCAGATGACGGCCAAAAGAGCTCTCATAGCCGGGAATGTCCTTGCCATCCACCCCCTGGCGCTCGAGTTCGCGGTCCAGAAGAAGCCGAGTACCCGTACCCTGTTTCCGGTTGGCGAGGCGCAGCCTGCCGCTGGCCAGATCCGCCAGACTGGTCACTCCATGAGGGTTGCCGCGCTGCACCAACACCGCCTGCAGCCGCTTGCAGAAATTGACCACCACCACACTATCGCCAAACTGTTCCTCCACATAAGCAAAGTTGTAGTCCTCCCCCTCGGGCTCCAGTAAATGGGCAGAGCAGATGTGGCAAAGATTGGCCCGCAGTGCCTGAATGCCGCCCATGCTGCCCAGATTGCTGAATGCCGTAAGAGGCCTCTGGTAGCGGCCATGAAAAATTTCCAGGAGTTGATCCAACAACAAGTCGTTACTGCCAGTAATTATTAGTAAGTATTTGTAATTATCAAGTATGCCTTCTATGCGCGGATAGTTGTCGGTGTGCTGCTCCAGCCAGCGGTCCACCAGGTGTCGCTGAAACAGCCATTTGCCAGTTATCTTGGTGCCAGGAAGGCCCCTGACAGTAACCAGATTGTAGATTTTTTTCTCATTTATTCCAAGATATTGAGCGACTTCCCTGGTGTTCATCAAAGAGGTCATCATTCCTCCCAACCCCCAGAAAGGATGCGATGTTTTCTAGCCAGCAACTCAAAGTGACGCGTACCATATCACAGTTATCAATTCAGGTAAACAAGAAACCTATAATAACCTTAAATAACTATCTCGGCCCACAATATGTCATGGCGGTTCATTTTTTTCTGTGGTTAAATGAGCTCTGTCTTGCCAGCCGGTAATTGGCCGACACCTCTGTTCCTGTTGGATGGTGAAGTTATGCCGGAGAAATGGAGAAAATATCGTTTCGACCGTATGGAGTTCGCAGGATCGTTCGGAGATCTCGGCACCCTGCTCCCTCTAGCCATCGGCATGATCGTGCTCAATGGGCTGCACGCTACCAATGTCTTCGCCCTGATTGGCATCTTTTACATTGCTGCCGGCCACTATTTCGGTGTACCCATTGCGGTCCAGCCTATGAAGGTCATCGGGGCCTACGCCATCGCTGTGGGTCTGTCGCCAACCCAGATTGTCTCGTCGAGTTTGTGGATGGGGCTGGTAGTACTCTTCCTGGGCTCAACCGGGCTGATCAAAACCATTGGCAAATACACCCCCAGGAGCACCGTGCGGGGTGTGCAGCTAGGAGTGGGGGTGGTGCTGATGTTGAAGGGCTTTCGCCTCATCCTCAGCCCTGATGCGAATCTGGCCGTGCAAAAAGTTGGGCCGTTGAGTATGGGGCTCATTCTCGGCATTGCAGGTATAATTCTCACTTTCCTGCTCCTGGAAAACCGCAGGTTTCCCGCAGCACTCGTCCTAGTGGTGCTGGGTCTTTTCGTTGGACTCCTCATCGGCAAGCCAGTTCACTTCTCTTCGCTGGACTGGGGCATACATTTGCCAAAGCCCATACCCTATGGCTGGCCCTCGTGGAGCGACTTGCTCTGGGTGATTCCCACCCTGGTGCTGCCTCAGATCCCCATGACCATCGGCAACGCCATCATATCCAACACGGACATCATGCATGAGTACTTCGACGAACAGGCCCAGCGCGCTACTTACAGGACGGTGGCGAACAGTCAGGGCCTCGCCGACCTGGTATCATTCTTTTTCGGCGGCATCCCCATGTGCCATGGCGCTGGCGGACTGGCGGCACACTATCGCTTCGGGGCCCGTACTGCTGGCTCAAACCTTATTATTGGCAGCATTTTTCTTCTGCTCGCCATTGTCTTTGGCGAAAACATTGTGGTTATCCTCAAAGTGCTCCCCTATTCTTTGCTAGGGGTCCTGCTGGTCTTTGCCGGGCTGCAGCTCGCCCTCATGATTCAGGACCTTCGCGACCGAAAGGACTTTTTTGTGGTCATTTTCATGTTGGGCATTGCCCTGGTGAGCAATCTGGCCGCAGCATTCATTCTCGGAATCATCATTGCCTACGCCCTGAAAAGCGGCAAATTCTCAGTATAGCCCCCCAGAATTTTACCGGGCACCAGACAGTAAGGGTTAATGGCAAGATGAAAGTGCACCCCTTTCACCAGCCGATTGCTGGCGGCTAACCTGAAGGCTGAGCCAGCGGCCAGTATTACAATGGCGCCATGGCGCAATTGCTTGCCGAATTAGATATCAACACAGGACAACGCAGGCTAAAGCCTGCGGCTACCAGCGCGTTGCCGTCGCCCTTTTGACGTGCTCGGCTAGGGTTACGGTTACGAGGCCCGTTTCGGTGCTCGGCCACGGCT
>JAFDGZ010000155.1 GCA_019309045.1 Deltaproteobacteria bacterium
ACCTGTGGGCATGCTCTTATCTGTACCTCTCACCATGATCGTCAAGATCGCCCTGGAAAGCAATGAGGACACCAGATGGCTCGCCATGATACTCGGACCTGCTCCTTCGGAGCGGTTGGCTGCATCCAGGGAAAAGCGTGCTGCAGCCCAGAAAAAAGATGTCCACTCGAGCAAGGCCGCTGAACTGGACAGCACCACCTAATTGCCGAGTTGGCTCATGGCGGAAGGCTTCTCGAATGTTCAGTTCCTTTTCTTTGAAAGCCAGGCCGGCTGAAACACTGTTCATAATATTATGCATCTCTTTGTACTTCAGTGCCATGGCCAGGGCGCAGCAGGACCAGTGGCAGCAGTTGAATCTCGAAATGGCCAGGCTCTTCCGCCAGGGACAATTTGCCCGGGCCGCCGAGGTGGGACATCGTGCCGTGGCAGCAGCTGAAAAGATTTATGGTCCAGGACACCTGAATGTGGCGATTGCTCTCAACAATCTGGCAACTGTGTACAGGGCCCTGGACCGCTATGCTGCTGCTGAGTCTTGCTACCGGCGGTCACTAACAATAAAGGAGAAGAATTTTGGGCCGATGCACCCCAGAGTTGCTACCACCCTCAATAACCTGGCCGGCCTCTATCGACAGCAGAGAAAATACGCGCAGGCAGAATCCCTTTATAAACGGGCCCTGGCCATCAGAGAAAAGAGTTTGCCTGCTGATCATCCAGATCTCGGCCAGTCGCTCAACAACCTGGCACTCCTCTACAAGGAAGAGAAAAGATACAAAGAGGCACTGCCGCTCTACAATAGAGCGCTCGAGATATGGGAAAAGTCCCTGGGCCCGGATGACCCCAATGTGGCTACCGTGCTCGAAAACATGTCACAGCTTTACCGAGAACTCGGCCAGGAGGACAGGGCCAGGAAGCTGCAAGAGCGGGCAACAAACATTCACCGGAGCCCGTAGGGCAGGTTTCAAACTTGCCCCTACATTGGTCAGACGGGCTGACACTGTCCTAATCCGGCAATTGCAGCATCAGCATGGGGGTTACTATGGCAAATGGCAGGGTCTGATAACTCTCCCAATCGCCGCCAGCCTGCTTGGAGTTGAGAAAGGTGCGCAGGGAATCATCCCTTGTAAAAAGATGATTCCAGCGAAGATCCAATGCGCCTTCTTCCAGATTGGTGAGATTTGCCAGCTCCACCGGAATGGGACCCATAAGTTCATTCAAGAATAATCTCAGAGATTCAAGATTTGACAGATTTCCCAGCTCACGTGGTAGAGGTCCCCTCAACTGGTTGTCATATAGACAAAGTACTTGAAGATTGCTCAGATTACCTAGCTCCGAGGGGATGCTACCGGTTAGTTTGTTGGTGTATAGATAAAGTTTTCTAAGATTGCCGAGATTGCCCAATGCTGCTGGTATGTTACCATTCAGCTGGTTGCCGAATAAATAAAGTTCTTTAAGTTCACTGAGGTTGCCCAGTTCAGCTGGTATATTGCCATTTAATTGGTTAGAGCTGAGATCAAGATATTCCAGGTTACTCAAATTACCGAGAACGGCTGGTATGTTATTTTCCAGCTGATTACCGGCAAGAACAAGCCCTTGAAGATTGCTCAGATTGCCCAGGCTGGAGGGAATGCTCCCGGTCAGCTGATTGCTGTATAGATAAAGCCTTTGGAGATTGCTCAAATTGCCCAGCTCCACAGGGAGCGTCCCAACCAGGTTGTTGTCATGTAAGTCTATCATTGTCACCGTGTCACTGCCACCGACGTTTTCCACGGTCACCCCGTGCCATCCATCTTCCGTCCCTGGTGCAGTAAAATCTCCTCCCACCTTCCAGCCGCAGTTGTCGGTCCAGCTGTCGCCAGCCGTGCTGTTATAGAGGGCAATGAGCGCTTCCCGCTCCACAGTGGGAATGTCTGCAGACACTCGCTGTACCGCAAGCAGCACACAGATGAACACCACTGCCAGAGCAACAATGATATACTTTTTCATTGCTTTCTCCTTTCCCTCGCCTGTTCTTGTCAAATGCTGCAAGAAATGAAAGGGTTTGCTTTGTGGTGAAGATTCCAGCCGTTATGTAGAGGTATATTGGTTTCTGTTCTAGAGTCAGTTGAGGTGATTCAGTGGAATGTATTCTTTCACAAGAATACTGACAGTGTCAATGAAATCAATGCAAAGCCTGGGTTCTGCGGCACCTTCTATCGCCATGAGGGAAACATGCATCGATAATCAACCCGCAGGGGCGGGTTTGAAACCCGCCCTTGCAATGCGGTGTCATTGATTTGGGAATATTTTCCTGGTTCGATTCGAACCGAATTGGAACTGCCGGTGTGCGCGCGCCATCTCTCGTGCCCCTGCCGGAAAACGCTGTTCTTGCCCCTGAAATGAGCGTTACTGGCCCCAAAGTCGACCTACTTCCAACAACTCCTCCTATCCCCTCAATCAATTAACTCGGGTAGACAACCAATCGCAGACATTGATACAGCCGATAAAGAATCTCAACCCAGGCATAGGACCACCAGACCTATACTGAATAACTTGACGTAATCAAAAAGTTACATTATTTTTATTTCATGAAGAAACTCGACCCGTTACTAGAGCCTGATTGGGATGAGGATAATGTTAACCATATCGCAGCTCATGGCCTCCGGCCGGAACAGGTTGAGGAGGTTTACTACAGCGAGGGACCGTTCCCGACTCTTGCCCTGAAAAATAAAAGAAAACGTGGGTCAGTTCTAGAATATAGATATCGCCTGTGGGGCACTGATGCATCTGGAAATTGTATTGAAGTTATCGTCGCTCCTTATCCTGAATATGGTCTGTGGAGATGCGTGACAGCATTTCCCATGTCCACTTCCACTAGAAAAGCTTATCTGAAAAGGATCAAGAGGATAAGAAAATGAGTAAAATCCCAGCCAAGAACAGAAAAAGGCTCAAACAGGAAGCCCGCGAGTGGGACGCCTCTATCGCCAAGGAGGGCCCTGAGGAAGTTGAGCTACTGCTCGAACAAGCTGAGCCTTTCGAGATTTCCCGGCCCCCACGCCGCCCTGTTTCTCTCCGCCTTGATGCGTTTGATGTGGCGATGCTCAAACGATTGGCCCGCCGAAAGGGCATACCATATACGCAGCTCATGGCTATGTGGCTTCATGAAAGAATAGAGCAGGAAAAGAAAGAAGCTGGCGTATGAAGCTATCAGTTTGCTAAATTTTCGCTTTTCGCTCTCGGCCGGACCAGGATATCTATCGTCTTCTACTGCTAGCGGTTGGGGGTTGCCCGGTCCATTTCCCATTTCGTGGAATCGTTGACAATGTATTCCTGTATGGCCAGCAAGGAACGATCATTGCGGATCACATGTTCATAATAATTGCGATGCCATAATTTTTTGCCCTGCCTGTTGTAAATTTGATTGATGCGACGCGCTGAAAATGTCTTGAAACCACGGATGATTTCCGGCAGACCATGACGTCTCCAACCCCCGGTAGGGGCGGGTTTCAAATCTGCCCCTGCATTGGTCAGACGCGCTGACACTGCTCTAATCCGGCAATTGCAGCATCAGCATGGGGGTTACTATAGCAAAGGGTGGGGTCTGATAACTCTCCCAATCGCTCCAGGTTTGCTTCGAGTTGAGAAAGGTGCGCAGGGACTCATCCTTTGTGAACAGATGATTCCCGCGAAGATCCAATCCGCCATCTGCTAGGTTCGTGAGATTTGCCAGTTCAGGAGGAATGCGGCCCATAAGTTCGTTCGAGTTCAAGTAGAGACGTTCAAGATTTGACAGATTGCCCAGCTCCCTGGGAATCGGCCCCTTGAGCTGATTATAATGCAGATAAAGATATAAAAGATTGTTTAGATTTCCTAATGACGAGGGGATGCTACCTGTAAGCTGGTTAAGGAGCAGATAAAGATATAGAAGATTGTTTAGATTTCCTAATGACGAGGGGATGCTACCTGTAAGCTGGTTAGAGGGGATGCTACCTGTAAGCTGGTTAGAAGACAAATTAAGCCTTCGGAGAATGTTCAGATTTCCTAATGACGAAGGGATGTTTCCTGATAGATGGTTAAAGTGCAGATAAAGGGTTTGAAGATTGCCGAGATTGCCCAGTTCCGCAGGCAACGTACCCACCAGGTTGTTGAAAGTCAGAGATATGCGTGTCACCGTGGTATTACCTGCGTCAGTTGTAATTCCGTGCCAGGTGTTTTCAGTCCCTGCTGGCGCAAAATCTCCGCCCACCTTCCAGCCGCTGTTGTCGGTCCAGCTGTCGCCAGCCGTGC
>JAFDGZ010000156.1 GCA_019309045.1 Deltaproteobacteria bacterium
GGTACAGTGCCGCCTGCTGCATTTCAGGCATTGCGTGACTTCGAAAATATCATTCAGGTGGTATTCATAGACATCTGAGGGAGTCTGCTGCTGGCCCCGCCAAGAGATCTGGCTGGAAGCCAGAGCCTTGGTGGATCTGGGCAAAAAGCACTCCCCAACCTTCACCTTGCGACCAGCTGCCAGTTTTCTGCAGGTGCCATTGTACCTCACGGCGGCGGCCGCAGCCAGACTGTCCAGGCGGCCAGCAGGGCTAGCACATAGCAGACAACTGCCAGGGTCAGGACTCCGGAGAACCCCAGGCAAAGGGCAAGGAGTATGGCCAGAGGTGCTGCTGCCACAGAGGCAAAGCCATTGATTCCCCAGGCCCAGGGAACAAAGAAGGGAGATCCCTGTTCCAACAGCAGCATGCCTGCCGGGAAGGGGCAGCCCATGATGAAGGCAAGGGGAGCGAGGAGCACCATGGTAAAAAGAAAGCGGCCGGCCGTGCTCCAGCTGGCAACAGTTCCCAGAAGCCAGTGACTCATGGCGAAGCTGACAGGTGCCAGGATGGCTATTGCTGCCCCAGAAAAAAGGACAGCCCTCCTGGCAGAAATGCCCAGATAGCGGTAGGAAATGCTGCCGCAGCCCGAGAAGAAGAGGAAGCCTGCGAGCACGCCAGCGGCGGACAGCAGAGAGTCGCCTATCATCAAAGTACAGTGCTGCATAAAAGTCATTTCAATTCCCAGGTATGCCAGGCCTATAAAAAAGAAGTACCACAGAGCAGGGCCGCCTCTGCCAGTGCTGGGATTCCTGCGCTGCAGCAGGAAGAGCGGCAGGATGAGCAGGCCAAGGCCGGCCGCCACGATTTCCACCAGAGTGATGAGCAATACCACGTAGCCCAGCTCCAGGCGCTGCAGCCACTGGGGACCGTAAGTCTTCAACAGCACGGGCAGGGAGCGCCAGCGGAAAAAGTCAGAGAAATAGGGTCGATCATCAGTTGCCGGGCGCACATTATAGGGCCAGCTGCGAAAGAACCGCTCCCTGTCCTCCGAAAGAATGTTTTCTGCGGCAAATTGATAGACTGACTGCTTGACGCCTGGTATGGGTGTCAGACGATTGAACTGCAGCCGGCTCTCAGGGTCGAAACCTGGCAGAAGATCGATATCCAGCCACAACCTGTTGCTCATCTTCTCGATAGCTTGTCGCTGGGAGGCGGTGATGGGTTGAACCGAGGCCATGGTGCAGACAGCCAGGTGATTGCGAAGCTGAACGAGGTGTTTTCCGGGGTCCCTGACCCCCAGTCGTTCCAGGGCAGCAGCCAGAGTGGCCAGAATCTTTATGTTGTCCCTGGGTGGTGACTGCAGGCCTCTGGTGATGCTGAGCAAACCTCCAGCTGTCAGGTGCCGTAAACAGTCTTGCATGCCCTCCACAGTTAGCATGTAGTTCTCGTGCAGCGAAAGCAAGCCGCCCAGCCCAGCCGCCATGACTTCGGCGGAGACCACCTGAATGAGGTCGAACTTTTCAGAGGTGCGCTTCAAAAAGTGACGCGGCATTTGCATGGAAAGCTCCACATCAGGGCCCTGGAACACGCTGCCGGCATAGGGGGCGAGGGGACCGTTGAGAAGATCGACAATCTGTGAATTTGGTTGAACCACGGTGATATGCGCTGCCCGGAAGCGACGAGCCAGCCACACAGAGGTGCCCGTGCTTTCACCAAGAAGAGCCACTCTGGGTTTGGCCAGCAAGCGATAGGCCACCGACATGGGAGTCTCATCCAGGATCTGTGCTCCAGCCGGGCTCTGTATGCGAAAGACGGGTCCCAGGATATCGCCGTCGCCAAGGAGGAGTAGTTGCGCTGGCGGTGGCGTGGCGGCAGTAAGCCCTGCAAAAAGGGTGAAGTGCAGCCGCGGCGAGGAAAAGACATCCAGCCTTGCCCGTGGGCCATAGCGAGTGACGAGAAAACGTCCATTTCCCTGAAGCTGCCACTGCCTCAGTTGCGCCAGGGCTTTGTGGGGGTCCAGGGCAATGGCGGGCGGCTGCCAGAAATCGAGCAGCACCAGGCAAGCCGCCACTGGCAGCACTGTTTTTGACAACCGCGAAGTTGATCCTGGTAAAGGCGGCCACAGAAAGGTGGCAGCAAAGACTGCAGCGCTCCATACCTGGATCAGTCTCTCGGGGGCGAGCCACCACAGCAGGCCGATGGTCAGGAGGGGACCAAGGCCGCTGCCCAGCAGGCTGGCGCCGTAGACCCGGTTCACCGAGGCGGAGAACCTGAGAATACTGAGGCCGATTACGAAGCCTGCAAGCAGGAAGGGCAAAAAGGTGAGAGTTTGAAAAAGAAGGAGAAAGCCTTGCTGACTGCCGCTATAGAGGAGATAGGCCATATCGAGAGGCAGCAGCTGGGCGAGACGAAAGCACAGGGGAATACTCAGGGCAAGGATGCAGGTGAGGGTACGAATCCACCAACTGAAACGGGGAAGCACTCTTGTCTGTACCAGGGCGATACAGGTTCCACTGACGCCAAATCCCAGGAGCGCCAGACTGACGATGAGATAGGCAAAGTGGTAGCCGCGAGACACCGACAGGCTTCTCATCAGCGCCAGTTCAATCCCCAGGACGGCAGCAGATATGAGGGCCACGGCTGTTAGCTGGCGCAGCCTCGGTTTGAGCTGGTCTTGCTCTTTCACTTTTTCTGGACCGCGCCGGTCATTGGCACAAAGACCACCGGGAGCAGTTCTTCGGTGAACACTTTGCCGGCCGCGTTCTTGTGCACTACTACCAGCCGTTGCACTTGAAAGACCGTTCCCAGGGGGATCACCAGGCGGCCTCCCGGTTTCAGCTGTTGGAGCAGCGGCGGCGGCAGATGGCCAGCAGCGCAGGTGACGATGATGCCATCAAAGGGCGCCTCAGCCGGCCAGCCATAATAGCCGTCACCGGCCTTTACCTTGACTGTGGTGTAGCCGAGCTCACGGAGACGGGCGGCGGCCTGGCGCGCCAGCTCCTCAATGATCTCTATGCTGAAGACACTGGGGGTCAGCTCAGCCAATACCGCAGCCTGGTAGCCGCTGCCGGTGCCGATCTCCAGAACCTTCATCCCAGGCTTCACCTGGAGCGCGGCAGTCATCAAAGCAACAATGTAAGGCTGCGAGATGGTCTGCCCATAGCCAATGGGCAGAGGTCTGTCAGCGTATGCCAGCCTCTGCAGCCGCGGGGGCACAAAAAGGTGCCGCGGTACTTGCCGCATGGCCTCGAGAACAGCAGCAGATTTGACTGACGGCCGGCGGCTGATTATTTGAGTTTTCACCATGGAGAGACGCTCAGCACGCCTTTCCGGGAAGCGTGGGTGAGGCCAGTCCAGTTCAGTAGTCTCCTCGAGACTGGCTGCCATTGCCGGCTTTGCAGGTAAGATCACCGACCAAAAGGCAAAGAGCAGAGCAACTGTCATAAAAAAGCGGCAACAAAGACGACGCAGCATAGCTTTTCCCCGGGAAAGAACAAGGCGCTGAGGGCTGCACCCGATACCGGCGACGGCCAGGCAGCGCCACCCTGGCTGCATGACCGGCCTTCGAACGCGGCATAATGAAAGCCTTCCTCATTCAGCATATAGCAGAATGCCATTACACTGGTCAAGAAAGAGCGGCCGACATACGCTTTAAAGCGAGGCAGAATTGCAGCACTACTGCCTGGTCAGGCAAGGATAAGTTTGACACCAGTCAGCAGGATGCTTAAACATAAGATTAAAACGCCAATCTAGGGGGTGACATATCATGGGTGACGAAACAGGCTATACACCACTGGCACATGAAGAGGACTGCGACGGTTGTTGTGGTTGTGACGGTTCAGCGGACAAGGAGGACTTTCCCAGAGATGAAGAGGGCAGGCCTCTCTACAGACCGCTTTGAAATAGCTGCCTGGAACAGCGAAGCTGAAAGGCCCTTGTTCAAGGGCCTTTCTTTTCGGGAGTTCGGCTAGGCTTGCGAAGCCGCCAGGAGGCATCACCAAGCATTCGGCGGTACGCCCTGGATGCCACCAGGGCTACCATATCTTCCTGATAACTGACAATTGCAAACTGACCACCGATATCCGGTATCCCTGCCCATTGACGCTCTCTGTTGCGGCCGCTGATGAATGGACGGGCTGAGAGATAAGGTTCCGTGCCAGGGCACCTCCGGCAGCGGATCCCTGAAGCTGGTTGTCACACTGGCGCAGCTACAATGCGGCCGTGTTCCATCCGATCCAGTCTCGCCAGCACCATTTCATTTGGTGAGACCAGCTCTTGATTGATGACCACGGGGAGATAATTGTCAGAGAAGCCAAGCAAGCCGCCGCTGTTCCTGTCTTGGCGGCTTTCCACAAGAACAGGGCGCACACTGCCTATGAAGCGCTGCCTGAAGGCCTGCCGTTTGCGGCGATCTAAATCCCGCAGAAGGCGACAGCGTTCGCGGACTACCCTGGGCGACACCTGGTTCGCCATGCGCGCAGCAGGGGTAGTCGGCCTGGCAGAGAAGGGGAACACATGGAGGTAGGCGACATCGAGAGATTCCAGAAGGCGATAAGTATTTTCAAAGTTGCGCTCACTTTCCCCGGGGAAGCCAACAAGCACGTCTGTACCGAGAGCGAGTCCAGGAATTTTCTCCAGGGCAGCAGTCAGCCGTTCTTTGAACAGAGAGGGCGAGTAATGTCTGTTCATCCGACGCAATATGGTGGCATCGCCGCTTTGCAGCGGCACATGCAGGTGCGGACACACGGCAGCTGTGGCAGCGATGAAATCGAGGAGCTCCGGGGTTACTTCGCCGACTTCCAGAGAGCTGAGGCGCAGCCTGGCGGGCAGCGGCTTGGCGGTGATCGACTGCAGCAGCCAGAGTAAATCTCTTCGGGGCCGAAGATCTTTTCCCCACTGGCCCAGGTGAATGCCGGTGAGTACTATCTCTTTGTGTCCATTGCCCAGGAGATTTTTTACCTGTTTGCGAATGCTCAGCGGGTCCACGCTGCGACTGCGGCCGCGAACGTGCGGGATAATACAGTAGGTACAGAAGGCATCGCAGCCGTCCTGCACTTTCAAAAAGGCCCTGGTCTTGCGAGCAGCGCTCGCCAGCAGGAGCGGCAAGTGAGAAGTGCACTGCACCATATCAGTCACATGGATGAATGCCCCCTTGCTGCAAGCCAGCTGGCTGAGATGCACAGGCAGCTGAAATTTCTCTCTGTTGCCGAGCACCAGCGAGACCTTGTCGAGGCGACTGATATCTGCTGCCGCAAGCTGCGCATAGCAGCCGGTGACTACCAGCCGTGCTGCGGGGTTCTGGCGGGCAGCGCGGCGGATGAGTTGGCGCGACTGCATGGCGGCTTTTGCTGTAACTGCGCAGGTGTTGATGCAATATAGATCCGCCTTTTCTGAAAACGGTCTGATCACGTAGCCGGCTTTCTGCAGACAGTGCTCCAGATAGGCGGTCTCACATTGATTGACCTTGCAGCCCAGAGTAGTGAGCGCAGCAGTGCTCATGAAAACACCTGTTCAATAATGCCGCCTCCCAGCAGGAGGTCGTCCTGATAGAAGACTGCAGACTGGCCGGGAGTGATAGCAGCCTGAGGTTCGAGAAAATGTACCAACACACCCTGCGGCCGCGGCTCGATTGAGGCCTCTGCCTGTCGATGACGATAACGAATCTGTACCTGTGCCTTTCGGCTCGAGGCCGGGGGAGGAATGGAAACCCAGTTTACCGAGGAAACCCTCATTGCCCTTCTCAAGAGATCCTTCTTGCGGCCGACTCGGACAGTGCAGGTGTCGGGCTCCAGAGCAACAACATAATATGGGGCGCTGGAAGAGATATTGAGACCGCGGCGTTGGCCAATGGTGAATTGATGAATGCCTCGGTGCTCGCCGACGATGCGGCCACCGAGGTCCACTATCGGCCCCCCTGTGGGCAGGGCCGCGCCAACGCGCTCCTTGAGAAAGCCGCGATAGTCATTCTTGGGAATGAAGCAAATTTCCTGACTCTCCGGACGATGCAAGTCTGCCAGCCCGGCCTCGAGAGCCAGCGCTTTCACCTGATGTTTACACAAATATCCCATGGGGAAGAGCGCTTTGGCCAGCTGGTCCTGACTGAGGCCATAAAGAAAATAGGATTGATCCTTGCGGCGGTCGCGCCCCCTGCGGAGGAGAATTCTGTTGCTGCCAGGATCCCTGGTGAGCCGGACATAATGTCCGGTGACCAACCGCTCAGCTCCCAGCTCCTCTGCCTGGCGGAGGAGAAAAGAGAACTTTATAATTGGATTGCAGAGCACGCAGGGATTGGGTGTCATTCCCCGTCGATAGGCTTCCAAAAAAGGCTCCACCACGAAATGCTGGAAAGGACGGCGCAGGTCAACCAGGTGCAGAGGTATATCCAGCTTGCGGCTGAGGCCTTGAAGCTGCTCGAAATCGACACCTGGCTCTGAGGAAACAAGGTTCATATGAAGCGCCACAGGGCGAAAGCCAAGTTTCTTCAACAGGAAAGCGGCCATGGCGCTGTCAACTCCGCCGCTCAGTGCTACAGCCACCGTGGCAGCAGGGGCAAGCTTCGCATCCAGTGCTTCTTTCACACTTTCCAGTGCTTCTGGCAAAGAAATTGACGGCTTTGCTGCTGGTTCCGACATGGGTGTCAGCAAATGGCTCATAGGGCAATTGCTTTGTCAATGGTGACAATCATTGCTCTGGTGGGACAGGTCTTGACGCACAGCTCGCAGGCGCTGCACTTTTCCGGATCGAAAAGCACCTCCATGCTCGGACGCTCAAGATACAGGGCTCCCGTGGGACAGACGGCTGTACAGGCTCCGCACTGGAAGCATCTGTCGAGGTCTCTTTGGATGTCCTGTGCAACCGCGTCTACTTTTACTCCGCGGCGCTTGAGGTAGCGGATGCCGCGGTCGTAATCCTCTCGTGATTGGCCTTGCAGCTCCATGACCACTAACCCCTCGCGATGAGGATACACAGTGGCCTTGAGAATGTTGAAAGTGAGATCGTAGTTTCTGACCAGGTTGCAGACAATGGG
>JAFDGZ010000157.1 GCA_019309045.1 Deltaproteobacteria bacterium
TTGCGGAATCGCTTGAAATTCATTTTGAATGAGGATTGGCACGTGAAGAGGATAAAGGCAGTTCACTAGAACAAAGGAGAACAAATAAGCAGTTTCGATATAGAATCTGTCCTCGGCAGGCCTGATAAATGAGCCACAAGAGCTACCCGGGAGGATAGGCCTCCGACCGCCTTGCAGAGCGGTCGGAGGCGGTGCTGGCTATTCCTCTTGCCAGGAGACTTTGCCGGACTTGGTAGCCCCAGGGTTGGCCTGCTGGATTACGGCGATGGCTCCCGTGCTTATCTGGACGAAGGCCTTGGAACCCTTTTCCCTTCCAGAATGGATATTGGGGGTTATGGTAAGTCCCTTACCCATGTCGATGCTTTTGAGCACTTCCGGGTTGCCGACTTCCGGGTTGCCGTTCGTATCAGTGTTGCCTGTATTGACGCCGATTATTGACCGGGTGTAAGCAGTGCCTGTCAGATAATACAGGGTATAGAGTTTACTGGTACCTTCATATTGACAAATATCATCGTCAGGAATGTAGCTTGTAAAAGTGAGTATGTCGCCCAACAGGGCAGCCTGGCCGAGATTTCTCTCCTTGCTTGTGGAAAAGTTCATCTTCCAGCCATATGCATCTTCAACTGCATCCTTGACTTCATTGAAAGTGACGGCTCCATCGCTGTTGCCATCAAAATCGGCTAGCGGCAAATTGGTGACAACGTCGCCGCCAACGAAGACCTCGGCATTGCTCACATTGGCCAGGTCAGAGGTGTCCACTGAACCCCAGGTCAAACTTTCACCCACGTCCACAACATTATCACTATCAAAATCTGTCCAGGGCTCCTTGACGCCATAGTAGGTCTGTTGACTGGTATCCGTCACGTCATCCCGGTTCATAAAACGGCCGGTGCCAAAAAAGACCCAGGTGTGTCCTTCCCTGTCTCTGGCCACCGTAGGTGCCGTGCTTATCGGCTGCTCTACATCAATGAGGGTGCTGTCTCCAATCCAGTGAGTGGCATCCAGGTCACTGTTGATGACCACTCGCCGCAGCTTTCCTTCCCAATCGCCGGTGCTGCCTGCGACCGTTCCAAAGTAGAGCACATCGATCTTGTAGTCCAGGTCCAGATCTACCGAAACCAGGTCGGATACATAGGAGTCTTCGTCGAGTATGGCGAATGGTTGTGGTGTGGTAGTTTCTTGGCCGCCCTGGTCTATGACCTTTATGGCGCGGTTGCTGTCCGCTCTGGCGAGCTCTTTTAGATCCACCAGATAGAGTTTGCCATGTTGACTGCTTGATACAGTATCCAGAGCATTGCTGTCAGGCCCAACAGCGCCAATCGGACCCGATCCCAGAGCAAGATACCACTTGTTTGCAGTTGTGGCATTTTTTGGATCTAACGTAATAACTGCAGGATAAGAAGTGGTGTATCCGAGTTCGTCGAAGGTTATCTCAGCGAGCAACTTCGGTGGCTGTTCAGGATCGGTAATATCCAGAATAAAGTAGGCCGACTTCATAATAATATCATTGGCTGCATCATAGCTGCCGTCATGATCCCTGTCGGTGCGGATCATACCGCCACCCAATCTCATGCCGCCAACCAGCAGAGTAGCCCAGCCGTAAGGATGGGTGTCACTGGAGGACAGGGTGGGGTCGTAGATCCTGGCATCAAAAACCTTGGGCTTCAGGTCCACGTAATAGACGTGCGAGTAATCCGGCTTGGTTAGCCAGTAGAGATGCGGCAGCAGGTTGAAGGGGACATAGGCCCATAATTCTGTGCCGAGCTCGAAACCACCAGTATCGGTAAAGGGGTTGCCGTCCCCGTCGGTGTCGTTTTTGTCGTAACCCTTCCAGAATTTCTTGGTAGCCGGATCGAAAAAGCCGGCATTGAAGGCGTGCAGCATACCGTCGTTCGCCCCTGCATAGACCACATTACGCCTGTGTCGGTATTTGGCGTAAAAGGCCTTGTATGTCTGATCTCTAAAAAGGAGATCATAGTTCTCTCCAGGGCGGCCCACCAGGGTGGGGGTCGAATGAACAGCATCGCCCAGACGCCAGGTCTCTACCGTACCATCACAGTCGTAGTCCACCTGCCGGCTTCTCATGGCAGGGATCACCGAGGAAGCACCAACTGAAGAATCTGCCTGGTCCTGGCCTCTGATGTAATTGATTTCACGTACGCTCTGAGCGGTCAAGAAGGTACTGAAGTCCGCAGGATCTATGCCAGGAGGAGGTGTAGTGGCATTATAGGCAAAAGGATCGAACAGGTGAAGATAGGGCGATATCAGAGCTGCGTTTGCCTCGGAAAACGCCACCTGTTCGCTACCGTCAAATTTGGCCACCATATCTCCATCAGTATCCAGGAAGGTAAAAATATATCTGTTTTGACTGGGCGTTGCATAGGTCCGTTGGGTGGGTATATTCGCGTCCGGTATCTCGTTCAGCCAGTTGTTCGAACACCAGAGATAATCCACTTCAGTCAGTGGAGCCTGCTCGACGCTTCCCAGAATAGTGTCTACGTCAAAGTCGAGTTTGCCGTTGTTGTTGGTGTCAGTGAATCCCTCGCCAGGCTCGAGCCTGCCGTTGCCGTTGTTGTCAGGAAACTTGTAGGCATAGTTGTTGTGAAAAATAATGATCTTGTCTGCCTGCAGATCGAGGGTGCGATTATTATTGGTATCTTCCCTCATGTTGCCGTAGGCATCCACCAGCAGGGCATGCACCTGTCCTACCCAGCTTATTTCATAGGAGTCCGGATTGCTGCAGTTGGAGTCGTTGAAGCTGGGATAGAAAATCGATTGATAGACGGCGCCTTCACCTGCCCTGGCATTGGATATCACCGAGGCAGCGGTTCCGGATGACACCCGTTTGAAGATCTCCAGGAAGATGCTGTTCAATGTCTGCGAAAGCTCAGCAGCGTCAGAGGCGAGATAGGCATGCCCATTGACATCGGTGCCTCCAGCCACAGCTATATCATCCAGCTTGGAACCAAGGCCCGGGGGAATGGCAAAACCGAGTACGAAGGTCTGAATGTCAAAGGGATTGGCGAAGCCGGCCACCGTGGTGGTGCGGAGCTGCTGCACCTCGTTTACTACTTCCGGGAGCAAACTGTCGGCATCGCCTGTGGCGCCATTCTTGTCAACGCTTGGCAAGCCATCGGTAACCAGGACGACGAAATTTTTCTGACACCAGTACTGTATAGGGGATGGCTGCGGTCCGCCCTGGTTGGTCGGCAGGTTCCCTTCAAAATAGAGGCGGGCAGACTCCAGTGTTCCAGCAATGGGTGTAAGTCCAGCATTTCTAATAGGGGTGTCCAGGTCATTGTTTGGGTGGTCTGCTGAATTGGTGGAGAAGTTGCAAGTATCGAGTTTCTGCTGCAGTGAAACGAGATGGGCGCTGGTGGAATCGGTCACAGGTACATGGAGGTATCCTTTTCCAGGACTGGAATTAGCAAACCAGGTAGGACCAGTGTGCACCCAGGAGAGCTGCTTGCCGAATTCTGTGAAGCCTGCAGCAATATCTTCATCAGTGGGAATGAACGTAGTGTTGAACCAGTGGTTGGTGTAATTATAGGGTGGACTCTCGATTACACCTGCGGTCAAACCAAGTGGTGGATCGCTGATGCCAGTTTTTGCGGTGTAGCAGCGATAGTGGTCATTGCCGCTGTTGCCGTCTTCGGTGAAGTCAGAAGAGTAGCAGAAAGCATTGTTCAGGCTGCCAGAGCTATACATTGGCAGGGCCTGATCATAGTAAATATAGTGTCCTGCATCTGACGGATTGGGATAGCGCATGGTATTGACAGTGTCATCTTTAGGTGCAAATGTGCCGTTCGGGTCATAAGTGGTTGGGTCATAGGCGCAGTAATAGAAGCTGTTGTGCAGTTCGTAGCGCTGAACATTCGTCTGTTGGTATGACATGAGTCCTATGCGCATTCTATCGGCGTTGGCCTGAATAAGAGAAAGTATTGCCTGCCGGGCAATTTCAGACCTGCTGTTTGCCGCTGCACTGCCAACCGCATTGCCCACCACGTCTTCATCCATGCTGTTGGAGTTGTCCAGAATAACCAGCACATTTGGAGTTATCGACTTGGACACATATGGGGGAAAGGCGTCATAATCAGCATTCTGCTCGGCAAAGATTGAGGTAGGAAACAATAAAGTTGCAACCAGAACAGTGACAAGAAAGGCAGCTGCCATGTCTGAATATTTTTTGTAATTTGTCAT
>JAFDGZ010000158.1 GCA_019309045.1 Deltaproteobacteria bacterium
AGCCTCTGACGAAAGTATGCTGGCACCATCTGTCAATGGCCACAGGAGGAAAGTTGGTACATTATGCACAATACAGCAAGAAGCCTTCCACTGCTGATACTCGCAGTAGTTATCCTCCAATTTCTTGCCAGCGGCTGTGTCCCCAGCAAACAGGCTAGAATCGCCGCAGTGGCTCACACAATGGAAGACGTGGCCCGGGCTGCAGCCAAGCAGTCGGATCTCACCATTATTCAACAGGGAACGCCTGCCTACCTGATGCTGGTCGACGGTCTGATCGAAGCTTACCCTCAGGACAAGCGGCTGCTGGTTGCCGGCGCTCAGGCCTACACCCAGTATGCGGCAGCTTTCATGGAAGACGCCGAACCAGCAGTACTCTCAGGCCTTTACTCTAAAGCCAAGCAGTATGGTTTCAGAGCGCTCACAGGAGAAAAGGAGCCCAGGGAGGTGGCAGTCGGCACTCTGCAAGACTACAACATTCTGCTCAGTCGTTTCAATAAAGAAGATGTGCCGGCTCTCTTCTGGACAACAAGCGCCTGGGCTGGCTGGATCAGAGTAAATCTCAACAATCTGGAAGCCCTGGCCCAGCTTCCCTATCTGGAGGCCTCCATGTCCAGGCTGCTAGAACTCGATGACACTTACCACTATGGCGGTCCTCATCTATTGCTGGCCTCCTACCTGGCTGCAAAACCAGCCATCCTCGGGGGAGACATTGAAAAAGCCAATGAGCATTTTCAGCGGGCCTTTGCCCTGGGCAAAGGGAAGCTCCTCATGGCCAAAGTACTGTACGCTCAATATTACGCCAGACGGCTTGGAAGCAAATCCTTGTTTCAACATACTCTCGAGGAGGTGCTCGCTGCTCCTGTGGATTCAGTACCGGAACTGACCCTGGCCAATACTCTCGCCAAAAGGAAGGCAGAGCAACTTCTGGAGAAAACTGATGAATATTTCGCGGAAATGCCATAGAGATATGATGCGCCGCCCACGATATATAGTGAGGAACCAATGTGGAATTCTGGCGCTGGTGCTTGCCCTGAGCCTCGGCCTCAGCTGGGGAAAGGGGTACGCCCGGCCGCTCTTTGAAATCAAACTCGCCACCCTTGCCCCAGAAAACAGCTCTTTGATGAAAATTTTCAGGCAAATGGATGGTGAACTGAGACGACAAACAGAGGACCGCCTGGGATTCAAGATTTTTTCAGGGTTTTCTCTGGGGGGTGAACGCGACATCTTTCGAAAAATGCGAATAGGCCTCATACATGCCGCCACTTTTACCAGCACGGCGCTCGCCACCGTGAACCCAACCGTGCGCGTTCTGCAGATTCCATTCCTTTTCGACAATTACCGCGAAGTTGACTATATCCTGGAGAAAGAGGGACCAGAGTTACGGCGCGGTTTCAGAGAAAAGGGTTACGAGGTGCTCGGTTGGACTGAGGTTGGTTTCATCTACATCATGACAACCGTTCCCATTGCCAGCGTGGAAGATCTCAAAGGCAAAAAGGTCTGGACGCGGGCCAATTCCCCCCTGGCAAATGCAGTGTTCCGCAAGGCCAGGGTCTCACCTGTGGCTATCGGGGCGCCGGATGTTCTGGTAGCGCTGCAGACTAATCTTTTGCAGGTGGTATACAATTCCCCTTACTATGCTCTCATTACCCAATGGTACAGCCGTATCAAATACCTTACTGACCTGCCACTCACCTATATCGGCGGCGCTCTCATCATGAACAGCAAGACCTTCTCCCGTCTTTCTGCCGCAGACCAGAAGATATTGCGAGAGGTATGCGCCAGATACACGCGTCTGTTAACAGAAAAGACCAGAGAGGACAACAGTGAGGCCCTGCGGGTTATTCTTCGTCATGGCGTGAAAAAGATATCACCAGAACCGGCTGAGATAGCACGATTCAAGGATCTGCTGAACCAGGCTGTGAGAGACCTTGGCTCAAAGTATATGCCGCAGGCAACATTCGAGAGAGTCAGGGAAGAGTTGCAGGCATTTCGCTCCGGAGAAAAAAAAGCGCCATGACCAGTAGACTGCTGCAGGCAGCAAGATCATCCGCCAGAATTTTCAGGCAGCTGGAAACAATGGTGTTGGTAGCTCTCGTGGTCCTGCTTGCCGGCTTCTCGCTTCTGCAGATCATTCTGCGCAATATCCTCTCCACGGGGCTCGTCTGGGGTGACGACCTCCTCAGACACGGCGTCCTCTGGATCAGCTTCCTGGGAGCAGCTCGGGCCACCGCTGAGAGGAAACACATAACCATTGACATTCTCCCCAGGATTCTTCCTGCCAGAGGGCAGTGGCTCATCGAGGTCGTCAATTCGCTTTTCTGCTCTGTGGTCTGTGTCATTCTCCTGGCTGCCTCGTGGGTTTTTGTCCTTGATGAAAGACTTGCAGGGGGCATTGCCTTTGCCGGCATACCCTATTGGTGGCTGGAGATGGTTTTTCCCTTCAGCTTTGCCCTGATGGCCTTCAGGTTCGCTTGCAATGGTATAGCTACTCTCCTCCACCTTTCAGTGGAGAACAGAGAATGAAAGTTCTTCTTGCCGTTCCCTTCCTGGCAGTGCTCGTCTCCGGCGTACCCCTGTTCATTGTCATCTCAGCGGTGGCTCTTCTCTGCTTCTATCTTGCGGGCGTCGACCTTTCCATAGTGGTCATAGAAATGTACCGCCTGGCTGCCAATCCTCTGCTCATTGCTCTGCTTTTTTTTGCCATGGCTGGCTACATCCTGGCTGAAGGAAGCGCGGGCAAAAGGCTGGTTAAACTGTCCGCCTCTCTGTTCGCTTGCCTGCCGGGAGGGCTGGCCATTGTGTCGCTGCTGTCATGTGCCTTCTTTACAGCCCTCACTGGCGCCTCAGGCATCACAATTGTGGCGCTGGGTGGCATATTGCTGCCCGCCTTGCTGGAAGACCACTACCCGGAGAATTTTTCTCTGGGTCTGCTGACCAGCTCGGGCAGCCTGGGTCTTCTTTTTCCTCCAAGCTTGCCAATGATAATCTATGGGGTGGTGGCTGATGTCAGCATCCCGCAGCTGTTTCTCGCTGGCCTGCTGCCTGGCATACTGCTCGTAGTGCTACTTTCCGGCTACAGTGTGGCAAAGGGAGTGCGCAGCGACTGTCAGGTGGCCTCATTCAGGACGGCCGAGTTCCTGCAGGCGGCAAGACTGGCAGTCTGGGAAATCTTGCTGCCAGTGGTAGTTTTCGGCGGCATCTACAGCGGCGTCCTTGCTCTGAGTGAAGCCGCGGCCATCACTCTTTTTTATGTCCTGGGCGTCTCCCTTTTCATCCACCGAGATGTGAGGCTGCAGCAGCTCCCGGGCATTGTTGTCAAAGCGGTCATGATGGTGGGCGGCATTATTGTCATTCTCGGCTCCGCCCTTGCCTTCAACAGTTTTCTTGTCGACCAGCAGATTCCCAGCAGAATCCTGCTCTTCATTCAGGCCCACATTGAGAGCAGGTTTGTCTTTTTGATAGTCCTGAACATTTTTCTGCTGGCAGTGGGATGCGTTCTGGACGTCTATTCAGCTCTCGTTGTCATAGTCCCCCTCATTGTCCCCATCGCCAAAGGCTACCACATCAATCTGCTGCACCTGGGGGTGATTTTTCTTACCAACCTGCAAATCGGCTACTCAACTCCGCCAATCGGCATGAATCTTTTTATTGCCAGTCTGCGCTTCGACCGTTCAAT
>JAFDGZ010000159.1 GCA_019309045.1 Deltaproteobacteria bacterium
TCAACGCTGCAGCCTGTCATGGGAAAAGTCACAGACGCTCCCCATGTGGGAGATCTGTTGTTGCGCACAGCTTTTGGACCCGAAAGACCTTTGCCGAACTACAAGGCCTATCTCTTTGCCAGCCTCAGCAGCCGGGAAAAAGTTAACACCCACAATGATTGGCTCAGATGTTTGCAACGGGGGGGCCTCTTCGAGTCTAGCCGCGAAATTGCCAGGCCATTCACTGCTTCACCCAGCCGCGATTTCGGTTCGCTCTTTCCTCCTTTTTCTGTCAGAGAAGATGCTGGGCCATTCCTCTACGCGGTCCCTTCCATCCGTTTCTTCGACGGCAGAGACGCCAACAAACCCTGGCTCTGTGAAGTCCCTGACCCTCTCACCAAAGTGGCCTGGCAGACACCTGTGGTGGTCAACCCGAAGACATTGAAGCAGGAAAAGCTCACCCAGGGAGATGTGGTTCGCATCGAATCGGAATGGGGCGCCCTGGAAGCTCCGGTATACAGCAGCGTGAGCGTGCACCCGGACGTTCTGCTCATGGCGATAGGCCAGGGGCACAAGAGCTTCGGCCGCTATGCTGCAGGCAAAGGAGTGAATCCCATTTTTCTCCTGCCGCGGGATGCGGAGCCAGACTCGGCTGCACCCCAGTTTACTGTGCCGCTCACTGCACTCACAGCAACCGGGCGCACCATGAGACTGGCCCACACCGACGGCAGTGCCTTCAACACGGCAGAAAAATCGCCCTGTCTGCCACTATCCATGCCGTGAGTCAGCAGGGCGAACAGCAGGTGACCGGCCTGGGAATGTGGGAGTTTCCCCTCACCCTGCCCTTGCCCGAGGGTTACAACAACAAAGTTAGAGACCTCTATCCTTCCCACGAGCACAACGGCTACCGCTGGGCCATGGTGGTGGACCTGGACAGGTGCATCGGCTGTGCTGCCTGCGCTGTGGCCTGCTATGCAGAAAACAACATCGGCATTGTCGGAGAGCAGCAGCTCATCGCGGGCAGAGAAATGGCCTGGCTCCAGGTGCAGCGCTACCAGGATCCAGGACGGCCGGAAAAGGTGATTTTCCTGCCCATGCTCTGCCAGCACTGCGACAACGCCCCCTGTGAATCGGTCTGCCCCGTGTTTGCGCCGCACCACTCTAAGGAAGGGTTGAACAATCAAATCTACAACCGCTGCATCGGCACCCGGTTCTGTTCACAGGATTGTCCCTACAAGGTCCGACGCTTCAACTGGTTCACCTGGCAATGGCCGCCCCCGTTGAACCTGCAACTGAACCCGGATGTAACGGTTCGCAGTAAAGGGGTGATGGAAAAGTGCTCCTTTTGCGTGCAGCGCATCAAGGAGGCGCACAATAGGGCAAAAAATGAGGGTAGGGCCATCAGGGATGGCGAGGTCCAGCCTGCCTGCGTGCAGACCTGTCCCACGGGCGTGTTCACCTTTGGCAACCTCATGGACCCCAACAGCGAGGTCAGCAGGAAAGCAAAGGACAAAAGGGCCTACCAGGTCATGGGCTACCTGAACACCAAACCAGCAGTGATCTACCTGAAAAAAGTGGTCCAGGAAATATGAGCCAAGAGTTCGAACTCTCCTACGGCGAGATTGATTACACGGTTCTCGGCAGCTTGCGGCGGCCTTCCTCGGGATACTGGCTCCTGGTTGGAGCCCTGGTGCTCGGGGTCGTAGCGGGTGCCATTTGCTGGGCCTATCAAATCGCAGTGGGTATTGGTGCCGGCGGCCAGAACATCCCCGTGGCCTGGGGCACCTACCTGATCAACTTTGTCTTCTGGGTAGGAATCGCCCACTCGGGCACTCTCATTTCCGCTATTCTCCATCTCTTTCGGGCCGGCTGGCGAAATCCCATTGCCAGGGCTGCCGAGACCATGACCGTGTTTGCCGTCTCCATTGCCGGTCTTTTCCCTTTCATTCATCTGGGCCGCGTCTGGCTGGTGTACTACATGCTGCCCTACCCCAATCAACGCAACCTGTGGCCGAACTTTCAGTCCCCCCTTGTATTCGACATGGTGGCCATTAGCACCTATCTTACTGTGAGTTCCCTGTTCTGGTACACCGGCCTTCTGCCAGACCTTGCTGTGGTGCGAGACCGGGCTGAAGGCTTGCGCCGCAAGATCTTCACCGTGCTCTCCCTAGGCTGGACCGGCAAGCATGAACAGTGGCGCCACTACACCAGAGGCTATCTTTTCTTCGCTGCCCTGGCCACCCCCCTGGTGGTCTCGGTACACAGCGTGGTGTCCTGGGATTTTGCCCTCAGTGTGGTGCCGGGCTGGCACAGCACCATTTTTGCTCCATACTTTGTGGCTGGCGCCATTCACTCGGGCCTGGCCATGGTGCTGACGCTCATGATTCCCCTGCGCAAGGTCTTCAATTTTGAGCGCATCGTCACTGTTGATGTCCTGGAAAATGTGGCCAAGACCATCATCTTTACCGGCCTCATTGTGGGCTATGCCTATGGGGTGGAATACTTTCTCGCCTGGTACAGCAGCAATATTGTGGAGCAGGAGGCCTTTCGCTGGAGAGCCATGGGCGCTTACAGCCTGGAGTTCTGGATTATGGTGGTGTGCAACTCCCTGGTGCCGCTGCTCTTTTTTATCAAGAGAATCCGACGAAGCATCGCCTGGCTCTTTGGCATATCCTTGCTGGTAAATGTGGGCATGTGGTACGAGCGCTTCGTCATTATAATCGGTGGGGTGGCCCACGGTTTTATACCACATGCCTGGGGACTCTATCGTCCTTCTCTGATCGAGTACGGTATAATGCTGGGGAGCTTCTCTCTTTTCTTCCTGCTCTTTGTCTTGTTTGTCAAACACTTTCCATCAATATCCATGACCGAAATGAAGGAGACTATCCAGGAGGAGGCAGCTCATGCCGGCTGACAAATATGTCCTCGGCCTGTTTACCAGCGAAGACAAGACTGTCAGCGCAATGCAGGCCATGTCGGAGGCACCGTGGCAAATCGAACGAGTCCACTCCCCGATTCCCAGCGAGCGGATACTCGATAGTCTTGCTGTGAAAAAGAGCCGCCTGGGTTATTTCACTCTCGCCGGGGGGATTGTTGGCTTTTTTGCCGGCCTGGCTCTGGCGGTGTTTACTGCCACTCGCTGGCATCTCATTGTCTGGGGCAAACCAGTGGTGGCCTGGATACCTTTTTTCATCGTAGGCTTCGAATTCACCATCCTTTTTTCCGTATTGGCCAATGTCCTGGGGTTGATCATGCTCAGTGATTTGCCGGACCTCAACTGGAGTGAGCACTACGACCCCCGCTGCTCTGGAGAACATTTCGGTATACTGGCCAGGTGCCCGGATGGACGGCAGCAGGAGCTGGCCGAATTCTTTCGCACCCAGGGGGGAGAACCTAGACTATTCGAGGAGAACTGAACCTTTTAGATTGTGTGCGGCATGAACGGTTTCGCTCAGGACAGAAAACTTGCAGGGCTGCTTATTATCGGCCTGGGCCTTCTGGTGTTCGTTGGCTTCGGCACTTTTGTTATGCAGTTGAGCGGCGAACACCCGGAAAAGGCCTGGCAGACGTTTTACCTCAACTTCCTCCTCTGGTCTGCTGTGGCCCAGGGAGGATTCCTCTTTTCTGTGGT
>JAFDGZ010000160.1 GCA_019309045.1 Deltaproteobacteria bacterium
TATTATCAGCAGTCAGGAAGTAAGCCAAAAGCGGCAGTTTGGAAATAGACCACCAGTGAGGCAAGAGGCAGGAGGATGTCGTAGCCCAATATAGAGGGGCACAAGTAAGGCGTAAAGATATATTGTGTGATTTAGTTATTTTTCTTTTCTTCGATAGCTAGTGCCTCCCAGGATAAGGACTTCGGAGTTGTGTACCAGTCGGTCGGCGATCGCTGTGGCCACAGTGGTTGAGTCGAAGACCTTTCCCCAGTCAGCGAAAGGCAGGTTGGTCGTGACCATGGTGGACTTTAGTTGATGTCTTTGGCTGATGACCTGGAAGAAGAGGTGTGAGCCCTGTTGGCCGAGTGAAAGGTAGCCGAGCTCGTCACAGACGAGGAGGTCCGGAGATTGATAATAGTGGAGTTTTTTGAGTAGCGAGTGGTCTGCCTCAGCGGCTATGAGTTGGTTGATCATATCGATGGTGGTGGTGAAGAGCACCTTGATATTGGCATTGCAGGCGGCATAGGCGACGGCTTTGGCGAGGAAGGTTTTGCCGGTACCCGGGTTGCCGATGAGAATCACATCTTTTTGTTCTTTGACAAAGTCCAGGCTTATCAGATCAAGGATGCGCCCCTTTTGCTCCTTTCGCGATTTGTGATGTTGGAAGTCGAACTGATCGATGCTGATCTTTTCTGTGAGTTTGGACTGGCGCCATCTCAAGGTAATGGCATTTTGCCAGCGTTGTTCCAGTTCCATATCAGCAAGCAAGTTCAAGGTAGCTGAGAAGTTGAGGTTTTTCTGTTTTGCCTGGGCCATGACACTCTCGAGGTGATGAGCCATGGCTTTGAGGCGCAACCGCAGCAGTTTTTCTTGAAGGTTCTCTGAGTGGTTCATGATTTTTTTCTCCGTTTCAAGACAAAGGCATCGTATTCAGCCAGAGCTGGCTCCTCCAGGCGGATACGGTTGAGTTCATCCTGTTTCAGTCTGACCGGCGGATGATTTCTCTGGGGAGTCATCTGCTGGTAGAGGATGTTTTCGATATAGTGAGCGCCGTAGGCATTATGTGAGGCGGCCATCTTCATTGCTTCTTCCAGGGCGCAAGAGCCGTATTCATCTTTGAGTTCGAGCAGTTTTCTCACATGTTTTTTGAGGGATCGCTTGTTGGCGGCGAGCTTTTCCAGATAGCTCTTGGCCACCTCTCCCAGGCTGATAAAGGCGGCGATGTCGGTTGACAGCCAGTGGCGATGCTGGTGTTTTCTGGCAGCCTCCCGGTGTGCCGGAAGTTCGATGCGTTCTTTGCGCTGCCAGCAGCGACGATGTCTGGCAATGGCCCTGTCTTTCAGGTAGATGGTGAGGCTGTGGTGGTCGGCTTTGACGAGGACCTGTTTGCCGATGGCCCAGGGAGGTACAGTGTAGCTGTTGCCATCAAAGCGGATGGAAAAATCCGTATGGACCTTTGCCGGCTGGCTCTCTCGGCAATCGGGCAGGTGCTCCGGCAAGGCTGTCATGGCCTCTGGCTTGAAGCGCTCGCTGGGTCGCTCACCTGTGGTGGCGTGGATTCTCTGGTTGGCCACCTGGTCGCGCCAGTGGTTGGCCTGGGCCTGGATGTCTTTGAGGTTTTTAAATGTCCTCAGGGGCCAGAAGTTGTAGCGGATGTAGTGGATGGCCCCTTTTTCAACTTTGCCTTTCTCATGGGGTTTGCCTACGTTACAGGCTCTGGGGACGATTTTAAAGGGCCGAAGAAACTCGAGGAAGGCTTCATTGAAGCGCACCAGGGCTCCCTGGCGTTCAATGACTGCACTAAGCATGTTATCGTGGACCAGCTCTTTTGGGGTGCCTTGAAAGAAGCGGAAGGCATTGAGCAGGCAGCGGTGCAGGGTTTGCTGTTTTTGAGAGTGGGTGAATTCCAGATAGAGCATGCGGCTATGGCATTCCACCACCGCCAGACAGTAGAGCTTGCGCTTGGTGTTGCCATAGGCAAGGGAGCCGAAGTGGCCCCAGTCGATCTGGCATTGTTCCCCGGGGGCTGATTCAAAGCGGATGAAGGGCTCTTTCTTTTTAAAGCTGCCGCGTATGGTACGCAGGTAGCCTCTCAGCAGGCTGATACTTCCCTGATATCCCTTTTGGGCCAAACGCTGGCCAATGACCACAGCCGAGGCTGAAGGATCGATTTGCAGCATGCGCTCGACTTCGTCTTTGAAGGGATCCAGCTTGCTGGCCCTCTTTACAGCGGGCCTTTTCGGATTGGGCTCCCGCAGATATTTCGTGACGGTTTTTCTGCAGAGCTTGAGGGCTTTGGCGATTTTTCGAATAGAAAGTCCTTGATCGGCCAACCGGTGGATTTCGAAGATAGTGCGTCTGTCAATCATGGTCTCCTCCCAGGGCGCGACTTATGATCTGCCGGATGGTGGCAGGATCGGCCTCTTCCATCTCGCGTGTGGTCTCGAGAGGTTTTGCCGCCTCCGTCACAGGTTTCTCCGGCAGACAGAGCACCTGAAACATGTGGCCGTCAAAGGCGATGAGATCTTTTTTGATTAGACAGTTTCGAGCACACAAGTACTGCTCGGTCGAGATTCTAAGAAGCGTACAGATCTTATCGAAGCTGTAGTAGGAAAGCCCTTCTCTGTCGGCCACCAGTACCAAAAACAGGTAGAGCAAAAGTTCATGCTGGCCAAGGCTGGCCCAGAAGCCATCTCTCAGGAAGCGGTGCTCGATAAAGGCAAAGCTGCCGGTGATCTTGCGCATCCTCTCGGGACACAAAGGCTTTTTCTTGATCATGGCTTTCACCTCCCTGACAAGGCAGCCTAGGGGAAAGGGGGGAGAAAGTCTATCGAGTCCTTCTTTGCAAGCACAGCTCAAGCTGCCGGAATCAAAAGAACTTTCTCCGCTGACGCGTCCATCTTTGCAAGACGGGAGAGAAGATAATAAGTGCCTGCTTTGATTGATGAAAGTTGCTCTGACACGTCCATCTTTGCAAGATGCTGCAAACGGCGCTTTCTGTCCCGTACCTTTTGCAAGAGGCGATTCCGCCGGCAATAGCCCGGATGGCGGCTGCGATACTCGCGCCAGTAAGTGCGGTTTCTTGCCAACCACCTTCTCTGGCACTCTCGCTGGTTGGCCTGATAGTCAGCATCAGTTGCCAGTCTTTGCCGTTGCCACAAAGTCTTCCTGGCACGCTGGCAAACCTTGCTGCCGCAGTAACGCTGGTTCTTTACCCGGGGATTTCGACGAAACAAACGTCGACAATGTTTGCATCGGATCATACGGTTCATGGTCTCCCCTCCAAGGAAAAACCATAAACCTATCCGACACGAAATGAGATCAAAGAATAAGAACCAGATCCAAAGAAAATGAGGAAGAAAAAGAAATTTAGTAGAAAAAATGCGGAAAGTATATCCAGATGGACTACTTTCTACTGCTGGGAAGGGACTACTTTCTCACTGCTGATAATGGCTCACTTCTTCGTTGCTGATAATAGCTGATTACTCCTGCATGTTTCGAAGGAATCTTGCCAAGTTGTTGAATCAATGCTAATGCTGCATAAAACATAGCGTAATAAGAGCGATTGATGATGCTCTGGGGGCTACGTTC
>JAFDGZ010000161.1 GCA_019309045.1 Deltaproteobacteria bacterium
TATCCATGTCTAATAGGGTCGAGCGCCAGAACTGGCCGCTTTCAGCCGTCTCGGGATAGCTTTTTTTCTCCCTTGTTGCGCACGTACGCCCACAGCGCATCCAACTGCCCGCGTTCGACCCGAAACTCTGCCATCAGGACATCTTCCAGTTGCTCGGCATGCTGAGCCGCCTCACGCAGCCACTGCAGAATGGTGTCTTCCTTGTGCCCTTTGACCCGCGACAGGGTGCTGATCCGGCTGCCTTCTGCCAGAAAGGCCAGGGTTTCCAGAATCTCGTGTTCCGGGGTGCGTTTACGGTAGAAGATCGTCCCCAGGGTTTCGGTGAAGGTCTTCCCGCAGGTTTTGCATTGATAGCGTTGGACGCCTTTGGCCGTCTTGCCTGACTTTTTAATGTTCCGCTGCTGGCCGGTCTGAAGCTTCCCGTAATCAGGGCAGGCTCCGTTTGGACAAAAATCTCCACTATGGGCAAACTTCTCCATCTTGTCTCCCTCGGTTTCGTTTGCCCAGAGTATATATCATTCTCTAACTACACTCAAGAGGGAGACTATCCAAGTATCTAAACTTGAAAAAACAGAGTAAATGCCAAAAGCATTTTAGGCATACTAACCCTGGAAGTAAGCAAGGGCACAGAAATAAAAATTACCGCTGTTGGAGAGGATGAAGAAAAGGCCATCTCTAAAATCAAAAACTTAATTGAAGGCGATTTTGAATAGGAGGCAAAATGAACAGGAATAATAGGGACAACTTAGCAATGATACGATTTATATCTGACGAGGGGATCGATAAAATTCATGAAAGCACACTTACAGCTCTGGATGAGATTGGAATAAAAATTTTGCATGAGGGTGGTCTGGCTTTATTAGCAGATGCAGGCGCAAAAGTAGACCATAAAACTAAGATTGTAAAAATCTCTCCAGATTTGGTTGAAAAATGTTTGGCAACAGTCCCTAGCCAATTTTTGATGGCTGGCCGGGAAGAAAAGAATGATATTTTCTTAGAAGCTGGCAAGGTTTACGGACGCAATGGTGGCGGACCGGGATCAATTGTTGATATCGATTCGGGTGAAGTGCGTTATGTGACAGAGAAAGATGTTAGAGATTATGCCAAGCTTGTAGATGCAATGGACCATATAGAAATCGTTGCCCCTGTTTATGCCCATGAAATGGCAGGCAACACCAGAGATATCCGTGTACTAAAGGCCCTTTTTGAAAGCACATCCAAACATATCAATATGCGGTTGTTGAATATGCATAGTCTCCCGTATGTAATGCGTATGGCTGAAGCTGTAGCTGGTTCTAAAGAAGCGTTACGTCAACGACCAGTGATTACTATGCTTGAATCGCCAATCGCTCCACTAAAAATCCCAGATGTTTTAGTAGAAACCTTATTGGCCTGCGGTGAATACGGTGTCCCACTAGAGATTTGCAGTATGCCTATTACTGGAGCAACGGGACCAATCACGTTGGCTGGTTCCTTACTGATGAACAACATCGAGACAGTTACTTCAATGGTTATCTCTCAATTGGCACATCCCGGTGCACCATTGATTTATACCCCTCGCATTATGGTAATGGATATGACCACTGGTTATTCATTGACCGGTTCTATGGAGAATGCAATGCTTGCAGCCGCTGCCGTTCAGCTAGCAAGAGAAGCCTATAACATGCCAGTAAACATGCATGGCCCTTACACAGATTCTCAAACTAGTGATGCTCAAGCAGGAATTGAGAACACATACTTCACAATTCTATCTGGTTTGGCTGGTGCAAACATTCTCACAGGAGCTGGACATTTAGCTGGTGGCCTAATCATTAGCTTTGCCCAATTACTAATGGATAACGAATTGATGGGGATTGCTAAGCGATCAATGGAAGAGTTTGTCGTCAATGACGAAACCCTAGGATTAGATGCAATTGCTAGGAGCATATCTACTGATAACTTACTGTCAGATAAACACACCCGCAAACACCTCCGCTCCTCCAATCGTTATTTTCCGAAGTTATTGACCAGAGAAGCGCGTGACAAATGGAAATCTTTGGGCTCGCTTACTATGGCAGACCGAGCAACAATAGCAGCACGAGAATTACTTGAGTCTCATCAAGTAACACCACTCTCAGGAGAAATTTCTAAAGCTTTAGAAGAGATCGTTGCTGAAGCCTCAGCAAAATTGGACTAAAAATCGTTAGCAAATTACCACAGATTCATCATGTTGTTTGGAGAAAATAAATGAAAGAGGAAATCTTTGACAAAATGAGTAAAGCTGTTCTCGAGGGAGAGACAGAAGATGCAAAATCGCTGGCCTATCGGGCTTTGGAGCAAGGGCTTGATCCCCTAGAGTGTATCACCCAGGGTCTTACCAAAGGAATCCAGTTGGTAGGAGAAAAATTTTCAAGAGGTGAATATTTTCTCCCAGAATTAATTATTGGGGCTGATGTGATGAAAGCAGCCCTCGAAATACTTGAACCTGCTCTTTTGGGTGACCAAAAGCGAGAAGTTGTTGCACATGTCGTACTTGGCACAGTTCAAGGCGACTTGCATGAGATTGGTAAGACTCTTGTAGGGACAATGTTGACAGCCAATGGATTTAAGGTAACCGATATTGGGGTAGATCAAAGCCCAGCTGCCTTCATTGATGCGATCAAAGAAACTAACGCAACTATTGTTGGCGCATCCGCCTTGCTCACAACAACCATGCTTCAACAAAAGAAATTAATTGAAGCACTTGAGAAGGAAGGGTTACGCGATCAGGTCAAAGTTCTTGTTGGTGGCGCTCCGGTGACTCAAAGTTTTGCTGCCGAAATTGGTGCAGACGGTTATGCTGAAGATGCAATCTCGGCAGTAAATATCGCAATGCGATTTGCAGATGCCCCTGCGTAGTAAGTTGAGGATTGGAGCTTCTGATGAAAAGTGAAATTCGCAGTTTTATCAATTCTCGGGTTCTACAAGTTCCTGAGTATGATCAGAAACATGTAACTGTCTGTTGGCAAAGAGATGGTGAAGTCAAGCGTTCGCTAAGTTAGATTCGCTTTCAACATCAAGACCGGCAAACAGCGCATGGACAGCACGTACGTGGCCAGCAATATTCGGAAGATGGGTCGCCTGCAGCTGCTGGTGGAGGTTCTCCAACGGGTGCAACGTATGTTGAACGAGAGCGATCAGAAGAAATATGCCGAGGACTTTGGGCCTTATCTCCAGGGACATGCTGGGCAATATGTTTACCGTGTCAAAGGCAAGGATACCTCCGAACACATCCGCCAGATTGGCATCTTCATGCAACGTTTGTTGATCGACTTGAAAGAGGTTTATGCAGAAGAAACGGTCTACCGGGTGCTTGAGCGTGTCTTTAGCGAACACTATTGCCTGGAGGAGCAGGAGGTTGTGGCCAAAACCGGAGACCAACTGAGCGCCAGCAGCCTGCAATCTCCTGACGATCTGGAAGCCGCCTATCGTGAGAAAGCGGGTCGCTCTCACCGGGGGTATGTGGCCAACATTACCGAATCTTGCGATCCTGATAACTCATTGCAATTGATTACCAAG
>JAFDGZ010000162.1 GCA_019309045.1 Deltaproteobacteria bacterium
TGCTCTGCCGAAACAGCCCCGACTTCCGCTGCCAGGCCGGCGCCGCCCAGATCGTGCACCTCGTCGGCATGAATCTTCAATCCCATACCAGCGTTTCTTGCAGCCTGCAATATGCGGCGACTCTGGTCTATTGAGAAGACATGCTTCTCACAGAACACGTCGCAGAACTTGGCTATTGCCTGTTCGGCTACCGCGGGGATCATCTCGGTCAACAGACAGTCCACATAGCCGTCAGCATTGCCGCTGTACTCTTCGGGAATTGCATGCGCCCCGAGAAAAGTGGCTACTACATCCAGAGGTGTCTCCCTGCCGAGGCGATCTATTATTCTGAGCATTTTTAACTCTTCAGCGGTTTCCAGGCCATAGCCGCTCTTTATCTCCAGGGTCGTGGTGCCATAGCTCATGGCTGAAAGTGCATGTTCCAGCGTCATGTAAAAGAGCTCGTCTTCAGACACCCCCCGGACGCTCTTCACCGAGGACAGGATGCCGCCACCGCGCTGCAGAATCTCCAGATAATCTGTGCCGGCCACTCGAAGGGCAAACTCCTGCTCCCGCCTGCCGCCGAAGCACATATGAGTATGGGGGTCCACAAAGCCCGGCATCAGGCAGAGTCCACCGCAGTCCACTTCGAGCTCCACCCCGTCCACCTCAGGAGAAGCCAACACTTCTTGCTCCTCTCCCACTGCTGCAACGAGGCCATTCTTGCACAGCAGGGCGCCATTGTCGAACACCCGCACCTCGCCCTGGCGTCTGCCGCAAAGTGGTGATCCCTGGTCACAGGGTGTGACAATCCGGGCATTTCTGAAAAGCTTTTTCATTATGTCTCCTCGTTTCCGAGCATTTCCAGCAAGCGGAGCTCTAGCACCTGATCCACGCTGAAGCCGGCAAGCTGCATATAATAGGATGCACTGTCAAGAAGTGCTGCCGCGGGAACCATGCCATACACTTCTGTTTCAACAACCGCCACCCCCCACCTCCTGGCTTCCATTCTGACCAGTTCCAGCACCCGGTAGAGGGCATTCTTCTCATAATCCACAATGTTCATGCTTACCTGCACCAGGCCGCGTTTCTCCAGGGAGAGGCCAATGGCCTTTACATGGCCAAGACCGCCGCTGGCGGCCTTGACTGCCCCGGCAATCCGGCGGGCAACCTCCACATCAGGGGTTGCCAGGTTGACGTTGAAGGCCACCAGGAACTTTCTGGCGCCGATCACTGTGGCACCTGCAGTGGCGTGCAGCCTGGCCTCTCCCACATCGGGCTGCCTTTCTGGTTTACTCACCTCTGCCTTGAGGGCTTCGTACTGGCCTTTCCTTATTGTCTCCAGCTTCCGTCGATCAGGCCGCAGCGCTGCCTCCTCGTAAAAGTACACTGGCACCCCTGTTTCCTCATAATACCTGCTGCCAAAGCTGCGGCTCCTGCTGACGCACTCCTCCATGGAAATATTGCGCAGGGGCACAAAAGGAATCACATCGACAGCGCCAATTCGCGGATGCCCGCCGCTATGGCTCTCCAGGTCGATCTTGGCAATCGCCACCCTGGCAGCCTCCAGAACCGCATCTTCAACTGCTGCCGGCGCACCTACCACAGTCGCCACCAGGCGGTTGTGGTCCTGGTCGGCCCGGTAATCGACAAGCCAGCACCCTTTCTTCTTTCGCAGCGGCTCCACGATAGCTTCGATAACTTCAGGCCTTCTTCCTTCGCTGAAATTAGGAACGCACTCAACAAGCTTTGCCATGGGCAGATTTTCCTTTCGCCGTGAGGGCAACGAACAGCGCCTTATTTGCCGCTCTCCGCCAGACCTTTGGCCACCACTCTGGCCACCAGATCGTGGTCAGCCACATAGGGAATGGTAATGTGATCCAGACCCTTGCTCTCTCTGTTGTGCTCCATGCTTACCTGGATCGAGTGCTCATTGCGGGCCCAGGCTCGCCTGGCAACTCCACCCAGCACATCCCACGAAATGGCGGCACGAATGATTTCGTCCACCCTGTCGCTGCCGTCCAGCACCAGGCCGAAGCCGCCGTTTATGGCCCTGCCAATGCCAACGCCGCCGCCGTTGTGCAGGGCCACCAGAGTCATGCCCCGGGCGGCATTGCCAGCAAAGCAGTGGGTGGCCATCTCTGCCATCACATTGCTGCCGTCAGTGATGTTGGCGGTTTCCCTCAAGGGGGAATCAGTACCCCCGGGGTCGTGGTGATCCCTGCCGATCATGATGGGTCCCACCTCACCCTGGCGAACCATCTCATTGAACTTCAGGGCGATGCGTATTCTTCCCTGGGCATCTTGATAGAGGATCCTCGCCTTCGAGCCGACTACCAGCTGGTATTTTTCCGCCTCGCGAATCCAGATGTAATTATCCCTGTCCTGTCCTCTGCGGTTGGGATCGATGCACGCCATGGCAGCCCTGTCGGTTTTGATGAGGTCTTCGTGTTTGCCGCTCAGACAGACCCAGCGGAAGGGGCCATAGCCATAATCAAAGATGTGGGGCCCCATGATATCTTCCACATAAGAAGGGAAGATAAAGCCGTCCTTTTCATCGATGCCATTCCTGGCAATTTCCGTAGCCCCGGCATCAAGGACTGCCTTCATAAAGGAGTTGCCGTAGTCAAAGAAATAGGTTCCTCTTTCTACCAGAATCTTGATGAATTCGAAATGCCGGCGCAGACTCCTGTCCACGAGGTGGCAGAACCTTTCCCTGTCTGACTCGAGCAGACGAGTCCTCTCCTCGAAAGTGAGCCCCTGTGGACAGTAGCCGCCTTCATACACGGCGTGGCAGGAGGTCTGGTCAGAAAGGAGGTCGATGGGTATTTTCTGCTGCACCGCATACTCCAGCAGATCAACCACATTGCCATAATAGGCAATGGAAAGCGGCTGCCTCTTGCCGAGAGCCCTGGTGGCCAGGGTGAAAACCTCATGTTTGTCCGCCGAAACCTTCTGCACCCATCCCTGTTTGTGCCTCGTTTCAATGCGAGAATAATCCACCTCGGCAATAATGGCCACTGCCCCGGCTATTTCCGCCGCCTTTGGTTGCGCGCCGCTCATCCCCCCGAGACCGGAGGAGACAAACAGCAAGCCGCCAAGGTCTTCCTCGGCTCCTATACCATAGTGAATCCGGCCCGCATTGAGCAGGGTGTTGTAGGTGCCGTGCACAATGCCCTGGGGTCCGATATACATCCAGCCCCCGGCAGTCATCTGGCCGTAGTTTGCCACTCCCATCTGGGCGGCAATCTCCCAGTCTGCCTGATTGTCGTACATCCCCACCATCAAGCCGTTGGTAATGATTACCCGCGGGCTCTCCGGCCTCGACCTGAACAGACCGAGGGGATGCCCGGAGGCCACCACCAGAGTTTGTTCCTCGCTGATCTCCTCCAGGTATCTCTTGATCAACCTGTACTGCATCCAGTTCTGACAGACCTGGCCCGTCTCTCCATAGGTGACGAGCTCATAGGGATAGAGAGCCACCTCGAAGTCCAGATTGTTGTCGATCATCAGCTGCAG
>JAFDGZ010000163.1 GCA_019309045.1 Deltaproteobacteria bacterium
GGAACGCTGGGTGATGTGCGGCAATGTCTGCAGGGCGTGGGGAACGATAAGCACTTCCAGGTCCTGCCTGTTCAACCTTTTTCTGCTGATCTGCAAGGCGTGTTCAATATCCGCTGCAGGGGTCATGTGACATTGACGCACAATGTCCGGAGTCGAAGTGCCAGCAATGATAACATCATTTTTCTCCAGGACCTTTGCCATGACAAAAGCCCGCTGCACACCCGCCTGGTAGCCGCCCTGACGCAGTTGGCCGATGAGGGATGCCATGTTCTTTGCTGCCTTCATCGTCTGCAGGAAAGCTATTTCCGCCGGTCCCTCACCAGCTCCCTCAGGGGTCAGCGCTGGGATAATGATAGCGCCACCTTGCCTCACCGCCGGTACAGGAGCAAAAAACAGATAGCTGGCCGCCCTGCTCGCCTGGTAGATATTGGCGTCTTTTGGGTAGCCAACCCCGGCCACTGCCACGTCAAACTGCTTGGACAGGGGCACTTCATAAAGATGACGCGCCACCTCCACCAGCTCCCTGTGTGTGGCTTCTGGCTCCCCGGCTCTGACAGCAATCACTTTTTTGTCGCCATTGAGCACCACGTTCACTATGAATCGCAAGCCCACCAAGCGCCCTACTTCTCGTATTACCTCCTGAAAAGTGTTGCCCTCCAGGTTGCCCAGGCGGGTTCCTGGCCGTTCAATCATGCTCGGAGCATGAGTGGCAGCAATCAATGACTTTCCAGCAGCACCAATGGCCACTGTCTTGGCGCCGCCGGAATAGCCGGCATACTGGTGCGGCTCCACTGCGCCAGAAGCCACGACCAGATCTGCCTCAACCACAGCCCTGTGTATCACTACTGGGACACCGTTCTTGCAGCAACCAAGATCCACCATCATTTCGGGATCTTCCGGCGCATTATCTACAACCCGATAGTGCGCAACAACTTCGTCGCCGAGCTTGGCCGCCTTTTCTTCTGCCGTACTCGGCCGATGCATGCCGGTACCACATAGCAAAGTGATGTCCTTCTGGCGGACACCGGCTGCCAGCAGTTCCTGCAACAATGCAGGAACTAGCAAGTTGTCTGGTGTATCCCTCGTTATATCGGTGAATACCACGCAGACAGTAGCACCCTTGTTTGCCAGCTTTCTCAGCGGTGGAGAATTCACCGGTTGGGCAAGCGCTGTCGCCACAGCCTGCTTTATGTCACTTACCGGTTCAAAGGGGCGATTTCTTACCGCACGCCCGCACATGCCTTGCGGTAGGGCAAAATCCACATGCCCCCTGTGAAAGGGCACTCTGAATAGTTTTCTGGCCATCATGACGATCCATACTTGTTTGCCGTCGCACTCAGGCAGGCATCCAGGCTACTGACACATGTGGAGAAGCAATTCCAGATATACTTCAGCTGCTGTCTGCACTTGCTGGAGGGATACAGCCTCGTCTGGAGCGTGAGCCTTTTCCAGTTCTCCTGGTCCGAGCAGTATTGGTTTCACGCCTGAGGCCCACAATTGATTTGCATCCGAATGGCTGGGAAAGGGCTGCGGCTCCCATGGTAAAGAGTTGCGCCGATAGATGTCCCTCAAGGCCTCTACCAGGGGACCTTTTTCCGGCAATTCGTAGCCCGCATGAATGGTGGGAAAACGGATGTCCGCATCGATCTGCGGTTCGCTCTCTCTTGTCCTTTCGACAATTTCTTCCAGCTCGAGGGATATGTCCTCCATCCTGGCAGTGGCCGGCAGGTGGACATCCAACCAGGCTTCACACCAGTCTGGCACTGCAAAACCTGCCTGGGTGCTGAGCAAGTCGCGAATATTATACACTGAATCAGGCAGCTTCTCCCGCATATAGTGCGACAGTTTCAGCAAAAGGTGAAGCATTGTCTCGATAGGATTCTGGCCCTGATTAGCCAGGGAGGCATGTCTCCTCTTGCCGGTGGCGCGAATCTGGATTTCCACGTATCCATAGTTGCTCAAACAGGGCTTCAGGTTTGTCGGCTCTGCCACCACAGCCCAGGGAAAGTGATAGTCTTCCACGAGACGCAAAGCCCCGTCGCCCTCCTCCTCCTCGCCTACAACCAGGGCCAAAGCCACCGGAACCTGGGTAGTTCCTGCTTTCCACAGACTCACAAAGGCCTCCACCATGGCGGCCACGCCCCCCTTCATATCGGCAGCTCCAAGTCCTTTGACCACACCATCTTCTTCCTCATATCCATAGTGTTCGAGATCATAAGCTGCCACCGTATCTACATGTCCAATGAGTGCCAGTCGCAGCCGCTTCACCGGTGGCACCACCACCAGATTGTAGCGACTGTCGTCTACTGCCTGAGGCACAACTGGCAGCCCATGCTGCTGCAGATAACCATGAAGATAATCGAGTATCTGTTCTTCTTTCCCGGAAGGGCTGTAGATATCGATGAGGTGCTGCAACAGCCTACGAAGACGTTGAGGCTCGATTGAGACGTGTCTTGCCATTGTTGGAATTGCGTCGGCGATGCTGAGACCGCCTGTCGCCTTTCTTTTCACGAAGCTGCCGCTGTTGCTGGCTGAGGTTGAGACTCATATAAATGTGTTGCTGGGGATTGCCGAAGCCCATTTTGCGAAAAAAATGAAGCGCCGGCAGATTGTCAGCTTCCGTGTCCACCAGAAGCATACGAACACCGTTTTCGAGCATTACCTCTTTGAAATATTGAAACAGCTTCTCGGCGATCCCCTGTCTGTGCAGCTCAGGGTCTATGCCCAGCCAGACAAGGTGGCCGTATTTCCAGGCAGACTGGCTCTTGCTCACCGTAGTTCCGAGAGCAAAACCCACTATCTGGCTGTTGAGTTCTGCAACCAGGCATAACTCGGGATCGCGCTGGAACAAAGTGACAACCTCGAATTCATCCCAGTTGCGATACAGATTGGGCACATCCCGTGCGGTAAATAGTTTCTCTCCCAGATGGAAGACTTCAGCCAGGTCGTCTATCTCCATCTCCCTCATACTGAGATGAGGACGCCTCCTCTTGTGATGAGAATCTTCCTCTTCCATAAACTTCTCTCACTTTGCCTAATTCAGGCAGCCAAACACTATCTTGCCTATTGACTTTGACTTTACTCAGATCTGCATAATTATTATCTTGTCTCGCTTGCGGCTCGTCAAGTCAAGTTTAACTCTACCAGGGTCAATCCCCTGTTATCGCTTGTCGCACCACCCTGAGGAGCTCTCCGATCTTGTAAGGCTTGCTGACAAAGCCGCGCGCTCCTTTTTTCATAAGATCTTCCAGAGGTTCATAGGGTGAGTAGCCGCTGGCAATGAGAACTTTTGCCCGGCTGTTTATCCTCAACAGTTCTTCCAGGCACTTCTTGCCACTCATCCCGGGCATGATCAGATCAAGAATCACCAAATCAATTTGCTTTTCTTGTCGCCTGTAGATTTGCAGAGCATCATCACCGTTTGCAGCAGCAATCACTTGGTAGCCAGCTCTGCTGAGCATCTGT
>JAFDGZ010000164.1 GCA_019309045.1 Deltaproteobacteria bacterium
AAAGCAGAGAAAATATTTTCAAATCAGAACATCTGCATAGTAATAATTTGCCTTAGCCGCGTACTTTTCTCTATTTTTTTTCATTTGAGCCTATTTACTCGTCAACCTCCCACTTTTACCACTGTTCTGCCCCTGATTTTTCCTTGCATGATCTGTTCTACCAGTCCCGGCACCGCGTCCAGAGTCACCTCATTACTGATAGCCTCGAGCCAGCCTCCATCATGCTTTGCCTCTGCCAGCAGTTTCCAGACTTCCACCCTCTTGTCTCTCGGACACATTACCGAATCTATCCCCAGAAGGCTCACCCCTCTTAGTATGAAAGGGTAGACCGTGGTGGACACCTTCACGCCTCCAGTAAGCCCGCAGCTCGCAATGACGCCTCCGTATTGCATGGTACGAGTGAGATAAGCAAGAGTCATCCCACCTACTGGATCAACTGCCCCGGCCCAGCGACCTTTTTCCATGGGCCGTTCTGCCTCCCCTGAAACTTCCTCTCGAGAAAGGATCTCCCTGGCTCCGAGCTTCTCCAGATACTCCGCTTCTTGCATCTTTCCCGTACTCGCGGCAACCTGGTATCCCCGACGTGCCAGCAAGGAAACTGCCACGCTGCCCACGCCCCCAGTGGCCCCTGTGACCAACACGGTGCCATTTTCTGGAGAGAGTCCATTCATTTCCATTTTTAAAAGGGACAGACCGGCAGTGAAGCCCGCCGTCCCCAGGATCATTGCCTCCTTGCTTGTGAGCCCCTCAGGGAGAGGCACCAGCCAGTCAGCTGGCACCCGCGCCAACTCACTGAACCCTCCGTCATGTGACACTCCCAGGCCATACCCTGTCAGCACAACCTGTTCACCCTTGCTGAATTTTGGCTCTGTTGATTCGACCACCTCTCCGGCAAGGTCAATTCCAGGAACCAGGGGATACTTTTGAGCAACGCGGCCCGTAGCAATGCAGGCCAGGGCATCCTTGTAGTTGAAACTCGAATAGGCCACACGGATTGTCACTTCACCTGAAGGCAGCTCGCCAAGCGAGCGCTCTCTGAGAGAAAGCTCCACCTCTCCATTTGCTTTGTCCACCACCAGAGCTTTGTAAGTATGCATGTCACCACCCTCCAATCCAGGCATCATGGTGCTAATTACCCACACCCATAAATAATCTCCATAATGATTATCATTAACACACGGCCTCAGGGAAAGCGAGTAAGAAGTGGCAATGGTTTTGGCCGACAATTCGTTGCCCGTCATCTTGTTTACCGCCGGAGTGCAGATCTTGACCTAAACCTTCAGTCCTTGCCACTCAATTACGGAGACTGATTCTATGTCCACACCGGGCAAGGCAGTCTGCAGGCTGGGGCTGCTAGTCGAATTCTTGTGGCAGGAGGCGACCTCCATAGCTGGCACAAGCTGTGTTAGCTGGACGAGGAGCCAGCAAAGGGGAGAAAGAGGTGTCTTTGCCATCGCCGTCTACAGGCTGTTTTCAGCGGCGATACTGCAAGAAATTTGCACACTGGCATGATAATCTTCTGCATTCTGCCGAGACCTGGCCAGCAGCCTGTCGCGGCCATATATGTCGTCTCGGAAATTTACCCTGCCGTCAACAGCCATCCATGCCGTCCAGTACACCAGAAATACCGGCATCGGCTCAGGGAGCCTGACCACTCGTCTATGAACTTTGTTAATAGTTGCCAGGATCCGGCTGCGCGTCCAGCGCCTGTCTCCTCTCAAGAGATATTCAGCCAGATCAACGGGTCTTTCCACCCGGACACAGCCTGAACTGAAGTGGCGCTGACTCTTATTAAACAGCTGTCGCGCCGGAGTGTCATGAATGTATACGCCGAAGCGATTTGGAAAAATGAATTTTATCCGACCCAGAGCATTCCATGGACCGGGGTCCTGCCGAATCTTGTAGAAGGTCATATTGCTGCGGAAGAGCGCCCAATCAATCTTGTCAGGATCAAGCTCCTGCTGGTACTTGCCGTTTATCTCGAAGACTCTGAGCCGATGCCGCTTGAGGTAATCCGGTTCACGCTCCACAGCTGGCAGGATGTCTTCACGCAGTATGGTTGGCGGTACATACCAGTATGGATTGAACTCGAGATAACTTATGACGCTCTGGCATATTGGAGTGGCACGATCTGGCCGGCCTACCACTGCCTTCATCTCTAGAATGGAGCGGTCCTGCTCGATGACTTTCAATTCAGAGCTGGCAGAATTGACCAGGAGAAAGCGTGGGCGCCGTCTTGACAAGAAGCTGCGCAATCTCTCCAAATTGAGGCCAATCTGTTCGATGCGCTTCTCAACGGGCACATTGAGAGCCTTCAGGGTAGCAGGGCCCACCACGCCATCCGCTTCCAGCCCGTGTCTCATTTGAAATATTTTTACCGCCCGCTCCAGTGAAGCATCGTACAGGTCGCTGTTCTGCTCAGCCATAGAATCCAGATCGCCTGTCAGCCGCAAGCGCCAGCGCAAAAGTGGTATTCGACGATCCCGAAAACCTCTTTTCATTACTCTTCCCGGAGCTATGGCAGGCCAGCCGCCTTCCAGAGCGATGCGCTGGTAATGCTGCAGAGCTCTGGTCATCAACTGCAAATCAAGGCCAGGCCACAGGGCCGTGTTTGTCTTCTCATGTTGAGCTTCAAAGCTAGAACGTTCAAGTAGGCCGGCGCTGTGCTCATAGCCCTGGCCAAAGAACACGATGGCGTTTGGAACCAGTTCCGCAGCTGCTCTGCTGCTGGGAAGAAAGCACAGCAGGAGGGCGACAGCAACTGTCCACAAAATATTGTCAAACAAGGTGGCAGCAGCATGTTTAGAAAAACTTTTCACCAGCCCACCTTCCTTTCTCAGTCCACACCAGGTGTCCTGCCGTGCTGCAGCTGCTTCTTAAGGAAAGAGTGTGCCAGCATGGAGCAATACATTTTACATTGTTATTTCAGCTAATTAAAAAGTATATGACGATGGATGCTGTCAGGCATTGGGTAACTGCCTTCCCAAAAAAGGAAAAATTGGTGTGCTTCTTGGCATTTCTTGGCTCTGGGGCGGGTCGCCAGGAGTCTTGCTGTCTCTGGCTGTTGATTTTGAGCAGCTTCATCACATCGGGCATTGTTTTCTAGCCCAGATATTGCATAGCTGTGAGATGGCGGCTTGGATAAAACGACTGCCAACAGGAAAACTCTTACCATACACGAGGTCCTGTGGAGCAATATTGCCATGCCTCTGACCGGGAGAACACCCATAGCATTTCCCCTGACCGTTATCTGGACTCTGGTGTATCTCTCGTTTCTTGCCCTGGGTGGAGTTGATTCTGTTGGCTGGCTGAACAATGGCCTTGTGGTTCCCGCTGTTGCCATGCCCCTCACAGTTCTGCTGTTCCTTGAATGGGGTGCGCTGGCCCTTTCTCGTAAGGCTGCTATTCTCGTGGCACTCTGTGGACTGCTATTCTGGGGTATTACCGCCTATTTTATCCACAGCACTGGTGATTGGCGTTTCTGGCAAACACTAAATACAGTTGCCCTGCTCGGCACCACCTTCACAGCAGGCAGCTGGCTTGCGGAAGAAATCCTTGAACCAGTACACCTCATTCCGGTCTGTATAGTGGCTGCCGCAGTAGATATTCTCAGCGTTATGTTCGGCCCGAGCGCTAAACTGGGAGAGCATGTTATATTTTACCTCGAAAATGCCACAAGGAATTTCGCCAGTGGCCTGCCGCTTGATCCACCTCCTGCTCTGAACCTTCTGCTTCTCCATTGGCCGCGCCCGGGAACGACTGTAATGGCGCCGCTGCTCGGAGTTGGGGACCTGGTCTTCATCGCCTTTTTTCTGGGAGCCTGCCGTCGCTTCGAACTTCCGCTTTTCAGGGCTACTTTTCTATTGCTGCTTGGCCTGGGGATTTCTCTGCTATTGGCGCAATTTTTCCACAAACCCATGCCAGTGCTGCCTTTCATTTGCGGCCTTTTTCTTCTTGGCAACTTGCCCGCCCTGCGTACACGCTCCTCTTGAGCAAAGTTTGGCAGCCGGTGCTTGTCCTTTTAGCAGATTGAATGCAGAGACGCTCTTCTGCCCATTCTCTGGTTGAAAGATGACAGCTGTCCATGTAGTCTCCAGGCTAGAGTGATCTGAAAGTGGCTTGGTCTGCCTTGACTCAAGCGGGCAGGTATGTTGGTCGGGGACAGAGCTTGGAAAAGGCCTTGCAGCTACTGAGAAAAGTTATTTTGTACACCATGGCAGCTCTTTGCAGCAGCTTCCTGGTTGCAGGGAAAACTGCTGCCTCCAGGGAAAAGCCACCCTTTCGTCCCGGCGAAACCCTGACGTTTGCTGTAAGATGGGAACGGATCCCTGCGGGGACGGCAGTGCTCAGAGTCCTGCCGAATGAAACAACTAATGGTTTTGAATCGTACCACTTCACGCTGGCTGCCTGGTCCAACTCGTTTGTAGATCTTTTTTACAAGGTGCGCGATAGGATGGATTCGTATGCTGGTCTCGACATGAGCCACTCAATTCTTTTCAAACGGGAAAGACAACGGGGCATCCACAAGAACAACATCACCATCGAGTTCGACTGGCAGAGAAATGTTGCCCACTACTCCGATTATCACAAGAAACAGAAACCTGTGGCTCTCGCACCAGGATCGTTCGATCCCCTTGCAGGCTTCTATTTTCTACGTCTTTTTGCCCCGCGCAATAACTACACTTTCAAAATACCAATAACCAACGGCCTGAAAAGTACCATGGTGCCGGTCAGGGTAATTCGCA